>CAYYBI010000368.1:0-14648 GCA_964469835.1 uncultured Rhodospirillaceae bacterium | reverse complement strand
CGGCGATGGCCGCCGGCTGCTCGACGCGGATGCCGTTCACACCGATCGCCTTCGCGATCTCGGCAAAATTCATTTCCGAGAAAGTGCTGTTGATCGTGCGGTTGCCCTGGCCGTGCTTGACCCAGCCAAGCGTGCTGTTATTCAGAATCACGGTCACGATCGGGATGTTCTCGTCGCGTGCTGTCATGATGCCGTTCATCGCCATGCTGAAGCCGCCGTCGCCGGTCACGGCGATCACTTGCCGGTCGGGATGGACCAGCTTGCCGGCCAGTGCTGCCGGCACCGCATAGCCCATCGCACCGATGCCGGGCATGAGCAAGGTGCCCGGCCCCTTGGTTTGGAAGAAATGGGTCATGAACAGCCGGTTCTCACCCGCGTCACAGGTGATCAGCGCGTCGTCGGCGATGACGTCGTGTATTTCTTTGAACAGACGCGGCGGCATGATCGGCACGGCGTCGGAACTGTAGTGCGGATCCGCGAAGAATCCTTCCTTCTCACGCGTCTCGTCGAGCGCCGCCTTGCGTGCTACGACAACATCGGCCGCCGGCGCCCCGTTAGCTTGGACGGTCTCGAGGATCTGTTGCAGCACGAGCGCCGCGTCGCCGATAACAACCGTATCGCACGGGAACGTCCAGCTCGCGTTCTTGGATTCGATGTCGATCTGGACGAGCGTCTGACGCGCCGGGTCGATCAGGGCCGGGTTCTCGTTCGTCGTGTCCGCCGGGCCGAGCCGTGTGCCAACAGCCAGCACTAAATCGGCCGATCCGATATAGGCGTTCGCCGTCGCCTGGCCGAAATTGCCGCAGGTGCCGAGCGCCCATTCATGGGTTTCCGCGATAACGCCCTTGCCGGAGGCCGTTGTCGCCACCGGCGCGCCGAGTTGTTGCGCGAGCGCGGCCAGTTCTTCGTAAGCTTGGCTGATCCGCACGCCGTTGCCGGCGATGATCACCGGCCGCTCGGCTGCCGCGAATGCCTGCGCCGCGGCTGCGATGCTCGCCGGGTCGCCCGGCAGTCTTGCCGGCAGGTAGGCCGACGTGTGGTAGAGGAAGGGCCGCGCCTCCGGATCGATGGTGCCACCAAGGAAGGCGTTGCTGTTGAAGACGATCCCGACGGGCCCGCGTTCGCCGCTGAGCGCATGTTTGATACCGAGCTGAACTGCATGCACGGCCTCTGTCGGCGTTAGCGCCGTAAGGGTGTGTTTGGTGATGGCGGCGAGCGCATTGCGCGTGTCCGCAGAACCGTACTCGCCGCGGCCGCTCTGATAGGGCGCGTGTTGCGAGAAGGGCGCCACGTCGGAGAAGTCAGTGAGGAACAGCATCGGCGAGCTGCCGAAATGTGCCTCGAGCGTCCCGAGGAAGCCGTTAGCCAACATAAAAATGCCCTGACCGACGCAGACGCCAGGCTTGCCGGTGAGGCGCCCATAAACTTCGGCCATGACGCTCGCGAGCTGTTCGTGGCGTACCAGCACGCAGCGCACAGTATCCCGGTGGTCGTAGAGCGCGTCGTAGAGCCGCCCCATATTGCCGCCCTGGATGCCGAAGACCAAATCGATCCCCACCTGTTCGAAAACCCGCGCGATCCCCTCGCCGGCAAGCGCCGGTTCCTGCAATAGTTTCGCCTTGTTCGCCATGTTCTCCGTCTCGGACTTGCGTATCGTTCAACCGCGTTCCTGCGCCACGACCGGTTGGAACTAGCGTAAGACGCGGCAGGGCATGCGGCAACCGGCTGGGCAGGGAACGGGAAGCAAGGCGCGAGAAGGCGGTGTCAGATACAGTGAATTGCCCGCACGTCGCTGATGTCAGGTGGCAATGGCAACGCGTTCCAGGTAACGCCGCCGTCTTCGGTGCCGAATACTTGGCCCAGGCGTACCGCACAAAAAATTCGGCTGGGGTCTCGTTCGCTGACCGCAACTTTCATTACCGTGCTGTGGATCGAAATGTCATGATCCAGGCGTTGCCATGTCTCACCCTTGTCTCGGCTATGATAAAGCGAGCCGGTGTCGCCCCGTGACGAGGCACTTAGCGCAGCCAGGAAGACGGCGGGGTCGTGTGGGCTAACGATCAGATCGCGCCCATAGGAATATTCGGAGAAGCGGCGGATGCCGAACTCACGCCAGTTATCGCCCCGATTCTTGCTGACAAACAATCCCATGCGGTTAGCGATCCAGACAGTGCCCGGTTCGGTCGGGCTGACGATCAGCGCGTGCAAATCGAGCATTCCCTCCGTTTCGCTGTCGCTGAGAATCGCGCTTTTCAGGTGAGGTTTCTCCGACAGATCGAGCAGATCCTGGCTTCGGTCTTCCCATGAGTCGCCGCCGTCCAGGCTGCGAATGAAACCGCCGACTTCCAGGGCGGCATAAACCTCGTCGGGTGCGTTGGGGTCGAGCGCCATCCGCAGCACGCGGACCGGGAAGCAACCGGTCAAGGCCGCCTCTGGTTGGACGGTTGGCAAAAGACGCCAAGTTCCACCGCCATCTTCGGTTTTGTAGATCGCTGTATGATCGGCACCGGCGTATATCGTTTTCGGATCATTTGGATGCAGGAGGATCGAATAGACCGCCGAATTCTTGATCGGAACGCTGAGATCGGTCCAACTGTCGCCGCCGTCGATGCTTTGGAACAAGCCCAGTTGCGTGCCGATGTAGAGCGTTCGGGGATCACCGGTCTGCGCGACGATCGCAAGCACCTTTAAGCCGTCAGGAAGACCAACGCTTAACTGTTCCCATCCTTCTTGTTGCGGCGAGCGCCGGTAAATACCGGCAGCGTATTGAGAATCCGGCTGGCGTGACGGCGCAAACGCTCCCACGAACACGGTGCTTTCCATATCGCGAACTTCCCTTGTCCTCCGATCCAATTATTAAAACCCAGTTCTGTGGCGGAGTCTCCCTCTGGTCATAATCGGAAAATGAGTGCGTCCGCCGAAATGTCCGGTCCTGGGGATAAGCGGACGGAATCCGGGAGAAAGCGGACATCGGATTGCAAATGTCCGCTCCTCGGTGCAAAGCGGACGACCGTCAGGAACGCGGGAATGTCCGCTTATCCCCAGAAGCGGGCATGAACGGCCACCAACACATCGCCAATTTGGTAAGGGTGGGACCGTTCGTAGGAAGCGTATGCTGAATCAATGAGTGCTTGCTTTACTAGAACCTGATAGCGTTTCGCTCAAGAAATAACCTATAGTTGTAAATAATTGTATATTTTCATCTAGAGTTGCGGCGATATAACAAGGAGGCAGTTATGGTATTGAACAAGTACATTATTGAACGGGATATCCCAGACGTGGGTTCGCTTGAACGCGAGCAATTGGCGGGCGCAGCAGCCAAATCCAATGAAGCGCTGGCACAGCTCGCCCCGGATGTGCAGTGGGTAGAAAGTTATGTTGCTGCTGACAAAACTTTCTGTGTGTATCTTGCCAAAGACGAGGGGGTGATCCGCAAGCATGCAGAGATCAGCGGATTTCCGGCAACGAAGATCACGCCTATCCGAAAGATGATTGATCCGACTACCGAAAAGGACAGTTGATCAATTGCCGCATGTCCGGTTGGGGTCATAACCGGAAGTCGAATGCAGCCGCGGGAATGTCCGCTGTTGGCGGAAGACCGGAAGTCGATCTGGAGCGTCGGAAGGTCCGCTTGTAGCCAGGGGCGGACATGGCGCAATTCAAGATTGCCCCTCGGGGTATCGAGGAAGATCAGTCGGAATAGAGCTTATCGCCGGAAAGACAAAGAGGCCGCGTTGTCGACCGACAGGCTCGTTAATGTGCGTCAACGACCGCGGTCCGTGGCCATGTGATACTGCTCCAGTTTAGCAAATTCTGGCTTAACTAAGTGAGGATATCAAATGGAACCAGGCACGAAGTCGACCATATGGGCTGCAATTGGGGGCGTTGTGTGGGGTAGTCGCCACACTTGTCATCGGCTTTGCGTGGGGTGGCTGGAAAACCACTGGCGTCAGCCAAAATATAACTGATGAGGCGCTCTTGGCGAGTCGGGCGGCGATCTGCGTCGCCCAATTCATGAAGCAACCGGACCATCAAGAGAAATTTAATGAATTCAATAAATTAAGTCCTCGGTGGGGTCTTGGGACAAAGCTGATTTCGTCAAAAAAGGAGGCTGGGATAAAATGCCCGGGCAACAAGTCGCCACCAGTGATACTGTAAGTTGAGCATGCGCCGATGGGCTTGAACTTCCTATGGACAAATGAGAGTGCTTAGTTCAGTTCGCAGCGGAACGTGATTTTACTTCTATGCCTTCGCTGCGGCGCTAGTCTTCCCCCAAGAGCCAGATTGTTTTGATGTGAATTGTATCCCGTCAGGTCTAGTTGGACAGAGTTGGCTGAATGAGTAGGAGAGCGTTCTTGGCTCGTCGTAGCGACGTAAGAAACGAAGATGAGACAAGAATCACCAAGCCAAACCGGACAACGCCGGGAAGGCCGTCTGAGACATTCTGGCGGGCAGACCGAACGGAACGCGCCGAAGGATATCACCTGCCGACAAGGACCTGCGCCCCGCAACGACGCCGCAAGGAGGGTGTGTATGCGCGTTTATCGCCGAACAGAACGGTTCAGTTGATAATGTGGCTGGCGAACATGGGAATTTGGCCGCTCTGGACCTTCACAGTCTTGGCAACGAATGGTGAGGTCATAGCGCGGAGTAGAGCGCTGTAGTTTATCTGGAATGTGATCTCGGCGCCGACGGACAAATGGTGGCGTCCTGCGTCCAAGATGAGGTGGTCGCTGCTGGCCCCGAGGATCTCGGTTCCGGGAGGCGGGATGAGGCCGCACGGATCGATGTCCTGGCGCCCTATTGCGAGAATTATCTGCGAGATGGAGCCTCGATCCGAGGTATCTGTGGTCTCTCCGAATGCGTTCTGTGCAATCTCGCCCCATGGCTGCGATGGCTTTACCTTCGACTCGATCACTTCGGCGATGAGCGTAATGGCGTCAGTGTGGAGGCCTTCGATCGGTTGGCGATGGAGCGTCTCGCGACCGAGCAGGATCGCTTCACCCAACCGAAGATCGTTGATCCGCCCGGTGTCTGCGCCGCTGAGCGCCCACTGGAGATTGGCGGAATTGCCACCGGAGACTATGCGGAGAATGGGGCCGAATGTCGCGTCGATAGAATCGGCCAATGCCGACAGCTCGGCCATGTTCTTCGCATCAGGTGACACGCCGCTACGGCAGGCAAGATTGGTAGCAATGCCTTTAAGTGCGATGTTGGGAAAGCGAAGCGTTTCGCGCACGGTGTTCTCGAGGTCACCCGGCATGATGCCTTCACGGAGGTCTCCAAGCTCGACCATGAGCACGATCCCGTGCGTCCGCTTCGTCTTCTGAGCGGCGGACGAGAGCTCGCTGATAACGTCGAGCTCGGTGTTGAAGCTCACGTCGGCGTGCGTCACGACCCGGTCCGCCTGACTGAGCATCGGAGAGCGGATGAGTGTGATAGACGCGGGTATGCGTACATGACGCATCGCTTCGATGTTCTCGATGCGGGAGTCGCCGAGCGTTTTTACGCCCGCACCGAACAATGCTCCGGCAATCTCGGGTGAGCCGAGGACCGCTTTTGTGACCCCAGTGACCGAGATGCCATGATCGGCCAGCCGCTCGACCAGTGTCCGGGCGTTGTGGTGAATCTTCTCGAGGTCGATCTCCAATCGCGGCGCGGTCATTGTGCGCAGGCGGTCAGATTCTCCTCAAGCTCCGGGAAGGCCGATACGACCATCGCGACCAGGCGTTCGGGTGACCGGGTCAGCGCATCGGTGACGGGGATGCCGAGTTCGCGCCCATACAGCGTGATGGCGGCATTGACCTCGGTATCGGTCATGTTCTCGTGGTTGATCGTGAGGCCGATGACCTTCGTGTCGGCGAAGGTCTGGATGAGATTGATCTCAGTGGCCGGTATCGGCATCGCCATCTGCCCGAAGTCGCAGCGACTGGTCCGCCCCGGTGCATGTTGCAGCACGACGCCGTCTGGGCAGCTACCGCGGAGAATGAAGGACGAAGTCGAATAGGCGGGGTGGCTCAGCGCGCCTTGCCCTTCGATGATGATCACATCAGGGCTCTCCGCTTCGAACGCTTCGACGATGGCGGCTTCCATCTCGCCCGCGCAGAACTGCGATGGGACCGCATCGAGCGCGAGGCCGTAGCGGGCGCCTTGGATCAGGCCGGTCTGGCCGGTGCCAACCATTACCGCTTTCAGGCCGCGATCGTTGAGGGCTCGGGTCAGGATGGTGGCGGTGGTGCGCTTGCCAATGGCGCAATCGGTGCCGAGCACGGCGATGCGTGGGCAGGTGACCTCGGCAATGCGGCCGCTGAACGTCCTCAGGCCCGCCAAGGAGCGGGGCTTCCGAACGTCCAGGATTTTCACGTTCCTCGCCGCGCTCGCCGCCGCAAATTGCGGGTCGTCGTTCAGGAACTCATGGAGACCGTTCACGACGTTCATCCCGAGGTCTATGGCCTCGAGCACGATGCCGCGCTCGTGTATCGATAACCTGCCACTCGATGGCGCCATCCCGTAGATGAAGTAGTCGGGTACAGTTCCGGCGCGCGCCAACGCTTCGGCAAGATCGCGACAGATGGGGATGGCGTTCGGCTCCTCGCCAAGCACCACGCCAGTATCGAGACCAGCCTTCTCGCTGTCGATCACCGAAAGGATCTCGTACATCTCTGAGTGACGGACAAGTCCGTTCGCGGTCTTCCCGTCGATGGCACCGAAATTTGCTTCGCAATATACGACCGCGGTTGCGACTTCGGCTGGCGTCTTGTCAGGCTGGATGGCCGGTTGGAATGCTACCGGCGCGTCATTGAACTCGCGGCCACGGGCGATTTGGCCCAAAGAGCCTTGTGCTGAAATCAATACGGAAATGGAGAACACCATATGCTTACGAGCAGCAATAATTAGACTGCTCGTAAGCATATGGTAGTCGTACAATAAAATTACAATAACCATTTTCACTTTTATTTATAATTATTATCAGAGGTGAAACAAAACTTTAGACAATAAACATTTTTTCTTATAAACCTTTAATAGTAAAGACAATTTTATTTTAAGTTTTGGCGTAATATTCGCATGCATCTATGCTCTGGCGCGCGACTGCGAATTTGAGTTAAACCATGGCGATTCAGCCTAAGGCCCCTACAAAACGGATCTGTTCTGGGCGCGTGTTGGCGGCATCCGTTGCAATTCTGCAGATGCGTCGCTCGGCAACGACTTCGAGCGGGACGCGATGGTCGAAGCCAAACTATGGGCCAAGCTGGGAAGACACCCTCGGGGAGTCCATTGAGGTGATCAAGGAAGTCGCTTGTTGGCTACAAGCGGACCTTCCGGCGCTCCAGATCGAATTCCGATCTTCCCCCAGCTGCAGACATTCGGTTGCCCTCCGAGCCCCCCCTTGAGGCCTTCACGGTGTGCGCTATTCCCACTCTCGGGCGCAGCCTAAAAACTCGCCGCCCAGTTTAGCGGCATCCAAAATGGCGCCGCTCAATCTACTCCCATAATAACAAGAAGAGCGGAGCCATAGCAGACATTCGCAATCCGATGTCCACTTCCGCAACGTTAGGGATTGCGCATCCGAAGATGCTAAATTGGTCAGACAACACAAGAAATTAGTTTGCGCTGGCAACGTCCTGCTGACGCTATTCTGCGTCAATTTCCCGCTTGAGCGTAACCGATAGGTTGCGAAACGAAGTGGCCGCAAGCTCGTGGACTGGACCGAATGGCCGTAAAATACCTAACACCGCGTGTTGAAAAAAACAGCATCTCTTCCTAAAATTTGGTTAGTGGTTTTGCCGCCAAATTGGCGGGACGATTCTTCTGTATTACGCGTTGTTTTTCCATGAACGAAGAAAATCTCCAGCAAGACGGGGATCTCCCGGAAGGCAGTTCCGGCGTGCGGATCGGGCGGGAGCTGCAAAGGGCGACCGCTCCGTTTGCGGTCGAGTCCGTGGCGAAGAGCTGGTGGCACGTAGGTTCAACCTTCGTGCTGCTTTTCGTTGCGCTCGTTGGGGCCGGACTCGTGCCTTGGTGGCCAGTGCGCTTGCTTTTATCCATCCTCGCTGCGCTGTTGATGGTGCGTGGCTTCATCACCTATCACGACTACATGCACGGAGCTATTCTGCCCCGTTCGCGCTTGGCGTGGGTATTTTTCCGCCTCTATTCGGCGCTTGCGCTTACGCCGCCGCGATCCTGGAAGAAGAGCCATAATTATCATCATGGCCATGTCGGCCAGATTTCCTCTGGTAGCATCGGCGCCTTCCCGATCATGACGACCCGGATGTGGCACGTGGCCTCGCCGGCGGCGCGCGCTCGCTACCGACTGGAACGGCACCCGTTGACGCTGTTGGCCGGGTATCTCACAATCTTTGCCTTCAGCGTCTGTCTGCTGCCGCTTCTACAGGATCCCGCCAGACACTGGGATTCCGCTCTGTCGCTGCTCACCCACGGCACCCTGATTGCCGTGCTGTGGGTGGTCGGCGGGTTCGATGTCGTTTTTTTTGTCGTGCTGCTACCGATGACGATCACCTCTGCGCTCGGCGGCTATCTGTTTTTCGCTCAGCACAGTTTCAAACGTATGCACATCATCTCCCCGGAGGCTTGGACGTACTACCGGGCGGCGATGGAGTCGTCCAGCTACATGCGGCTCAACAAGATCATGCAATGGTTCACCGGCAATATCGGTTTTCACCATATCCATCACCTGAACGTTCGTATCCCATTTTATCGCCTGCCTGAGACCATGGCTGCAATACCGGAGCTTCAATCACCGGTGACGACATCGCTCGCACCGCGGGATATCGTCGACTGCTTCCAATCCTGCCTCTGGGATGAAGACCGGCAGCGTGTGGTCTCGTATCGCGAGGCGGCTCAATCGGTACAGCAGGACGACGCACAAGAGGCCACAAGGCAAAACTGAATGGTTCTGCGGGCATTGTCACGTTAAACGCTCTGACGTCGATCATCTGTTCGGTGTAGCCTGTGGAGATGCAAATCATCTCCTCCACGACGTTCCAAAAATCGTAGAGATGTCCGGATGAAATCCACGGCCAATCGTAATCTGGAAACGTGTGCCCTGGTCGGCGAAGCTCGGGATCTCGAGGACCAGCGTGATGCAACGCGCTTCAACGGCGTCGTAAAACGCCGGTGCCTGCGTTTGGGATTGGGCTACCGGGCCTAGGCCGGCGTGACCAAGTCCTCCATTTCTCGTGTCGGGCACGCTTGTCTTTCGTTGAGGCAATCCGCCAAGTCCCGGGCGAGGTCCCGGACATATGGCTCCTCGAGGATCTCGAAATGCAGGCACGAAATCGGCCGAACCTCCAGATCGCCGCGGATCAAATCGCGCCACGAATCACGCGCATCCGCATGGGTCCATGCAAACGGCAACGCCCGGACAAGAACCGCATCCCCATCATAGGGACGCGCTTCATACATCCGGGACGCCAGCCTGTTCGCGTCCATTGGCCGGCGCAGAAACCGCGGCATTTCCGTGCAGTACTTCTCGCCGAGCCGCCACGCCACGGCGAAAAGGCGACGGCGAACGCCCGTCCATATCATCTCTCCCAAATTGCGGATCCGCAGCACTAAATATTCTGCCATTGCCGTCCCCCGCAGTTGGGTTATCTGACGCCAATGGCGGCCGAACCACTGCGAGAGGGTCACGCGCTGGCGCCCCTGGCGCGAATTCGTATCCAGCAAGGCGAGCATACCGACGGCTTGTCCTGTCGCACGAAGCTGGCGGGCCATCTCACAGGCGACCCTGCCGCCCATCGAATAGCCGCCGAAATAGTAAGGGCCCATCGGCTGCAGGCGGCGAATCTCCGCTATATAGCGCGCTGCCATCTTCTCGATCCGCGCGAGCGGCGTCTCCGCACCATCCAGACCGACTGACTGAATGCCGTAAAATGGTTGATCCTCTCCAAGATGCTGCGCCAGCGCGCGAAAATTCAACACTTGGCCGCTGATACCGTGAACACAAAAGAAGATAGGCCGACCGCCCGTGGCACGGATCGGCACCAGGCAACGCGTCGGCGACGACAACTCAACGCATTGCGCCATCTCCGCAACCGTGCCCGCCTCAAACAGCACCGAGCGCGGCAAAGAGCGGCCGAGCGTTTTTTCTATCCGCAAGAATAGCTCTACCGCCTGCAAGGAATCACCGCCCAACAAGAAGAAATCATCATGCAAACCCACATGTTCGACGCCCAGCGCTGACGCCCACAGCGCCTGAAGCTTCGCCTCCAGCGCCGTCGCGGGCCGGTCCTCATCGCTAATCGTGGCCGCTCCGGGCTCCCTTATCATGCCTAACGCCGACGCTAACTCATGACGCTGGATCTTGCCGGTCGGGCCTTTTGGGATATCTTCGACAAGAGCAAGGTGCCGCGGCACCTTGTACTCGGCAAGGCTCTCGCGCAGAAAGCCCAATAGAGACGCCTCGTCCACCGACGCCCTGTCGTCAAGCACGACGGCGGCCGCTACCTCTTCGCCCAGCGTCGGATGGGGGACGGGAAAAGCAGACGCTGCCGCAACCTGGGGATGCGCCAACAGCGCCTCATCGATCTCATACGGCGATATCTTCTGCCCGCCCCGATTGATCAACTCCTTGATGCGGCCCGTCAGGAAGAGAAATCCATCGTCATCGAACATGCCCTCGTCGCCGGTCCGAAACCAGTCACCGTTAAACGCCGCCGCATTGGCGACCAGGTCGTTTTCATAGCCCTTGAATACATGTTCGCCGCTCACCACCACCTCTCCGCGATTACCGGCAAGCAGGACCTTTCCGTTCGGGTCCATGATGGCCACGCCATCACTCGCCGGAAAGCCGACACTGCCATGCTTGCGTTTGCGGGGGGGGCGCGGGTTGCCGGAGATGATCCCGGTTTCCGTGGTAGAATACGTTTGAATGACCGGGATCGCCAATGCTTCCTCTATTTCCTTCCCGACGCGCGCGTCCAGCGGCCCTGAACCGGATCGCGCGAAACGGATGCTTGACGTCGCAATGACCGATTTGAGCCGCTCCGCGTGGGCGAGGATTTGGTGGTGGAAGGTAAAAGCGCCGGTATACCAGGTCGGCTCTAGTGTCTGGATATAATCTGCGAAAGTCTCGATATCGAACTCCTGCAGATTGATCGTGCTGCCGCCAGACCAAAGATTAATGCCGAGCCCGGTGTTGATGCCATGGCCGTGGAACAGCGGCATCAGGCTGAGGCAACGGTCCTCCGGCGTCAGTTCCTGGCATCGAACGGCGTTGGCGTATTTCCACCACAGCTCGCGATGATGAAGCGGAACGATTTTCCTGTGCGACGTTGTCCCCGATGTCGCCAGCACAGTCGCTAAATCGTCCAGTCGGGCCCTGCCCGCATCCCGAACACTGCGTTCAGCACCGTGTCGCAGTCTCACCATGCCCGCTACACGCTCATCCTCAAGCTCGATTTCGAGGATCGGCAGGCCCAGCTGTCGTGCGGCCGGACGTGCTGGAGTGTCCATGGTCGCATCGACTAAAACGGCGCTAATACCGAGGTCACGAAAATTAATCGCGAATTCGCCGATCGTGTACGCCGGGTTCATCGGTGCCGCAGCGGCGCAGCTCCAGATGCCAACGATGGTGGCCGCCATCTCCGCACCGCCAGAATGGACGACGGCAATGCGATCGTTCCGGCCTAGGCCGTGATAGTTGAGTGATCGTTGAAACCGATCCCCTAGCTTTGCGAGGGCACCATAGGTGAGCGGCAGGCGATCTTTCGCTACGAGAGCCGGCGCATCCGGCGTGCGCTCGGCCCACCTCTGCACGACCTCGTACATCGTGCTGGGGCGATCGGTCAGATTGGCTTCCTTGGGCTGCATCAACACCTCTTCAAGACATTATTGGCATCGATATGCACCGTTCTCCATTCCTCCCAAAGAGGTACTGGTTAACCTCGGTTTATCCTGATTGAAGCAAATTGGCTTGATCAAAGCGGCCGATCGACGGGTGCTGTTAGGCTAATGCGAACCAGTCTCCGAAAAGCGAGGCCGCGACGCTCTCAGGCCGCCCATTGACGCCACTCGGCCAACGCAGCGGAACGGTTCTGCTTGACGAGTGCGCGGAGGGTACGAAGACAGCTTTCGGCTGAAAGCTGACATCCGAAACCACCCAGCGACGTCCGCTCTTCCCTCAATGGCAGACATTCCAGACGCCGTACTCGACTTCCGCTTTTGACCCGAAGGGGAAAACTGCGATGCGATTCCAATTTATGATTTAGCGAACAAGACGATGCTGCTGCGAGCGCGGCCGAGGATCGCGGCACACCGCCACGGGCCTTATCCCGTTCTCAATCCCTGCTCGAACCTGATCTGGATCAAAAAGATAGTCCGGGTTTTTGCAGTAGTTTTATAGATAAAGTTGAAGCGACAGCCTGGAGGATAGAATGCCGGTAAGGGACGTCTATGAGGAACAAGTGCATGCCCGGATCAAGCCGCTTTACGAGTCCATGGAACACCACGAAGCGCACCTGGAGTCGACCGAGTCGACCTCGATGGAGTCGCACTTGGAAGCCCTCCGCCAGTTGAAGGAGAAGCGCCACCACGTCGAAGGCCTCGTGAAGGAGTTGAAGGAAGTTAGCGAGCACGGATGGCAGCATATCCGTGACGGTATCGATACGGCCATCGAAGAGCTGAAACATGCGGTCGATGCCGCTCGCGCGAAACTGCATGGCGACAAATAGATCGTATCGACGATAGATCCGCAGCGAGTATGTCGTTTCGAGCGCTCCGCAATCGGGTTTTTTGCGCCCGATGCTGACGATAAGAGTTAAGCCCTGATGTCGGTTCTTGGCTACTAGCGGAAGTTCGCAAAGCTTCGGGATGAGTCCGCTCTTCGCGTCGGAGCGGACATGGAACGTCAGCAGGGGAGAGAGGTCACCGCTCCTGATTAGCTTCGAGAAGTTCCAGCACGTGACGAGGAACAACCTGAACTTTCAACTTCGTCACAATCTCACAGTTCTTCTAAGACAGAAGAAACAGGAGAGCGGCGAGAACTGCCCCAGCTAGTATGAGCGGCCACAAGCTCATCCAATCGCGGGCGCGGTTTTTGCCCTTCGCGCGACGTTTGGACTTCATGTGCGTTACCTTCTTGCCAAATAGTCCGGCGGCAATAGCAACAGATTTGCCGCTTTTACTGAACACAATAGAACGCTAGCGTGGTAACCAGCCTCGTTCGTTGCTTTGAATGCGTCCTTCCGCCCGATCAAGGGCTTTTCGACGATCCTCGCATTATGTAGGCGTCGCGCATCACCGCGTCCTTCAATTCCAAGTCTTCGAGCCGGTGTTTCACGATATCTCCGATACTTACAATTCCACACAGCCTTCCTCGCTCGAGCACCGGCATGTGTCGTACCCGTTTCTGCGTCATCACCGCCATGACGGATTTAAGCTTGTCGCCCGGAGCGCAGGTGGAAACCGATTGCATCATTACATCGCTAACCCGCTCGTCTAGGAGATTCGCTCCGTGACGCGCCAAGGAACGAATAATTTCGGACTCGGAGATAATTCCTTGCAATCGCTCGCCGTCCTCGCTGACGACGAGACCACCTACCCTCTCGAGACTTAATCGCTGCACGGCTTCTCGCACCGACGCAGTAGGACGGATGGTGAAAACGTCATGCCCCTTTTTTTGCAGGATTTCATCAACAAACATCTACCGTCCTCCTCCCGATAACTTTTTTGTTTGTATGTGATTTATCTCGGTCGCTCTGGAGCCGGGTCAAGGGATACAGCTTATCGGCGCGGCATGTCTGTCATGATCAAATAGAGGATTTGGACAGATAAATAGGGAAACAATTCCACTTGGCCTTGCATGTCGGCTTGTGGCTGAGGGTGTTGAAGAACTCCGAAGGCCCAAAGAATTTGAAACAATGATTCAAAATGCAGCGTCCCATTGAATCATTATGTCCAAAATGAAACTGGCTTGACCGAATGTTGCTTGTTTTTCGATGGGTCCGAGTTCTTCAACACCCTCGGCTATAAGCGGACCTTCCGGCGCTCCTGATCGACTTCCGCTCTTTCCCCAACAGCGGACATTATGTAGCAGCGGCGGAAAGTCCGGTTTTGGCCCGATTCGGAAGTGGTTTCTCTGTTCATCTGGATACTGAAAATTGCGGTTCATAAGCTGAATCCTGCAAGTTTAACCACCAATTCATTATGCCACATCGCCAATCATGCTTTTCTTGTAATAAGTTGCGATTCGTCTCTCGTAAAAACTTACCTGTATCCGTTAGACTGAATGGACACGCACACATCCACGATAATGCGCCGCCAGGGCCGTTCACCTGAAGGCTAGCAGATTAAAATGTAAGGATACGCGCCATAGCCGATATGAAGGTTGCCGTACTCGACGACTACATGAAAATCGCCGGCAGTCTGGCCGACTGGACGTCGCTGCCGGATCATGTGCACACCGATTTCTTTTATGAGAAACTTCCCGAGGGAACGGACGCACGCGCCGCAGCGTTGGCGGATTACGACGTGCTGGTGGTGACGCGGGAGCGCACGCCTTTGCCGCAGGAATTGCTGGAGCGCTTGCCCAAGCTGAAGTTCATCGCGTCGCCCGAGATGCACAACCGGGTCATCGATTTCGATTACTGTCGCGAGAAGGGCATCCCGGTTTGCGGCACCACGCCGCG
>CAYYBI010000367.1:0-5898 GCA_964469835.1 uncultured Rhodospirillaceae bacterium | reverse complement strand
GACAGTGCCTCCAGATGGGCCCGGCCCTGCAGCCCGCAGCCGAGTATCGCCAATTCCGTCGAACCGGCGCGTGCCTGATAGCGCGCGACCAGCGCCGATGCCGCGGCCGTGCGCCGGCCGGTCAGCCATTCCGCGTCCATGATCGCGACCATTTGCCCGGTCTCATGTTCGTTGAGCACGTACAGCCCCTGGATATAGGGCAAGCCCCGCGCGGGATTGGCCGGATCGCCGCTCTGCCATTTGCACCCGGCGTAGCCCAGCGGCGGACAGCAACTCACCATCGAGCTGTAGAACCGGTCTTCGCCGAAATGGAAGAAGATTTTCGGCGGCATCGTCACGGTGCCGGCGGCTTTTTGCCGGAAGGCCTGTTCGAGGATATCGACGATATCGCGCATGCCGAGGCCAAGGCCGTCGAGATCCGCCGCGGTGAGATACAGGATTGGCTGGGAGGAGGACATGGATTGGAATTTCCCGGATAGTTCGCATTAGGGCGGGCTGATCGATTGGACAACGCTATCTCCAGGCTGTCCACAGTGGTCCGGGTAAAATCCTGATCTGCGGAAAAGTGCTATGAGAGAGCTTCGCGGTCGGCACCGGTGCCGGCCGTCTATGTCGAATAGGCTCCCCCGGTGATCAAGACGCCTGCTTTCAAGGACCCGGACTACCGCCGCCTGTGGGCGGGCGCGGCGTGCAATCATTTGGGCATGAGCGGCGAACAGGTGATCTTCGGATTGCTGATTTTCCGGATCACGCACTCGACTGCCTGGGTCGGCGTGGGGCTGGCCCTCTATTTCCTGCCGCTTTTCATTTTCGGCGTACTGTCCGGCACGATTGCCGACCGGGTGGACCGCCGAACCCTGCTCAAGCGGATCGAGCTCGCCATCCTCGCCAACATGGTGCTGTTCGCGGTGCTTGTGTCGATCGGTTTCAGCGGCCTCTGGACCGTGCTGTCGTTCATCGCCATTGCCGGCAGCCTGCGTGCGCTCCATCAACCGGTGCGCATCAGCTATGCCTTTGACATCGTCGGTGATCAGCATGTGGTGGGCAGTCTCGGATTGCTGAGCCTCGGCACGCGTCTGGGGCAGCTCATCGGCGCGCTGCTGGCTGGTACCGTGATGGAGCGGGTGGGCACGCCGGGGGCCTTTCTCGCATTGGCTCTCATGCACGCAATTGCTTTCGGCCTGTTTTGCCGCTTGCGGTCGGTGGGGATCGCCGAAGTCGCGGAGCGCGTCCCCATAGGTCAGAATTTGCGCGAGTTTTACGATGAAATGCGCGGCAACCAGGTGCTGGCGATGCTGGTGATCGTTACCGCATCGGTCGAGATTTTCGGCTTTTCCTTTTCGACCGCCTTGCCGGAACTTGCGACGCAGCGGTTCGACTTCGGCGCGGAGGGGCTGGGTATCATGCAGGCCGCGCGGGCAACGGGCGGGATTGTCGCAAGCCTGGCGTTCAGCACCATGCGCGAGACGAAACGCCGCGGAGTTGCCTATCTCGCCGTCATCTATACCTTCGGCGGCGGCCTGCTACTCTTGTCGGTGTCGGATACATTTATCCTGGCGCTGGCGGCTCTGTTGCTGGTGTCCAGTATGGCCGCCGCGTCCGATATTCTGACGCAAAGCATGATGCAGTTGAGCGTGCCGAACCGGCTGCGCGGGCGGGCGATGGGCGCCTGGGTGCTCGCCATCGGGTTCGCCCCGGTCGGCCATCTCGAGATGGGGCTACTGGCGGTCGCATTGGGGATCGGCAACGCGCTGATGATCAACGGCGCCCTGCTCGTCGGTCTGGGCGTGATCGCCACGGTCGCGGTGCCGCGCCTCCGGAACACCTGACGGCGGTTCCAGGCACCTACCCGAACAGCGGCAGGTCCAGGGCGCGGGCGGCCCAGCGCGCGCCACCGAGGAGATTGGCTTCGTCGCTTCGCGGTTCGACGAATTGCACGCCGAGCGGCAGCCCGTTCGGGCCGTCGCGGACCGGAATGGTCAAGCAAGGAACATGCAAGGTCGTCCAGACGCGGTTGAACACGGAATTCCCTGTCGAATGCAGCCCGAGCGGCGCCTCGCCGGGGGCGCTCGGCGTCAGAATGATCTCGTTGGCGTCGAACAAATCCGGCAAGCGGGCACGGCATTGCTCGGCGATGGCGGCGGCCTCGGTCTTCTGCGCGTCGGTGATTTTCAGGCCGGTCGCAACGAGCGTCTGGAACGGGTCGCTCAGCTTCTCGCGGTTGGTCGCCCATTCGTGCTGGAAGGCGTCCGCCGCGCCGGCCGCCATGAGGACGCGCTGAATCGCGGCGATCTCTCCGAACGGTTCGGGGAACGCCACGTCACGCACCGCCGCGCCGGCGGCGCCAAGACGGGTGGCGGTGTCTTCCAGCAATGCCTGCATTTCCGGATCCGCTTGATCCCACTCCGCGCCGCGCACGACGGCGATCTTCGGGTTATCGATGGCGGCCGGCACTGTCGCCGGCCGGTCGGCGAGCACGCCGGACACCAGGGGCACGTCATCGAGGCTGCGCGTCATGAAGCCGACCGTATCCAGTGCGACCGCGAGCGGCTTTACCCCGGCCGTATCGAAAAGGCCCCAGGCCGGCTTGTAGCCGACCACGCCGTTGAAAGCGGACGGCCGGATCACCGAACCGCCGGTCTGCGTGCCCAGCGCCAGCGGCAGCATGGTATCGCCGACGGCCGCCGCCGATCCGCTGGAAGATCCGCCGGGTGTCCGTTCCGGGTTGCGCGGGTGGCGCGTGGGTCCCGGGTGCGTGGAGGCGAATTCCGTCGTGACCGTTTTGCCGAGGATGATCGCGCCGGCGCGGCGCAGCCGGGCGACGCAGGTCGCGTCCTGTGCGGGCCGATGCCCGGCATAGATCGGCGAGTTGCACTCGGTCGGCATGTCGGCAGTGTCGATGATGTCCTTGATGCCGACGGGAATGCCGTGCAACGGGCCGCTGGGCGTCATGCCATCGAGCCGCCGTGCCGCTGCGAGCGCGGCATCGGCGTCGTAATACGCAAAGGCGAGCACCGCGGGTTCGCGCTCGGCGATCCGTTCCAGGCAGCTCGCGACAAGCGCTTCCGATGTGAGGTCGCCGGCGGCGATTGCCGTGGCGGCGGCGGTCACGGACAAGGTATGGGGCTTCTGGCTCATTGAACGTCCACCATGGTCAAAAAAGGGAGTGCAAGAGTACTCCCGCAGCCATGGCGGGCGTCAACCCGTCGGCATCAAGTCTTGTCATCGGCATGCGGCCATTTCGCGAACCAGAGGCCGGACCGCAGGCAGGTCGCGCCGACAAACAGGATCAGGAATCCCGCCGTATAGCGGAAGGTCGTCTGAAATCCTGCGAGGAAGCCGTCGGCCGCGCCGCTTCCCACCGCCGCCCGTTCCGCCGTCACAAAGATCAGCGTAAGCAGGCTCGCCGCCAGCACGACCCCGATGGTGCGGGTCACCATCACAAGGCTACCCGCGACGCCGCGGTCGGCGCGCGGCAGGACGGCGGTCACCAGGTCAAGATTGGCCACCTGGAAAAATCCCAACCCCATGCCTTGCGCCAGCAACGCCGCGATCATCCAGGCCGGCGATACGCCGCTCGGCCAGAATCCGACGGCCGCGATGCCGCCGGCCACGAACGCCGCGCCGGCGAACCCGAGGCGGTTCGCGCCGATCCGTTGCGCCAGCACCCCGCCCAACTGGGCGGCGACGATCATGCCGACCGGACCGCAGGCGAGCACCGCGCCGCTCATCGTCAACGGCATATCGGTTGCCCGCACCAGGAAGTAGGGTACCAGCAGCATGACCGAGAATCCGGCTAGATTGACGGCGACGCCGGTGAGGTTGACCAGCGTGAAATCCGGGTCGCGGAACGCCGCCAGTTTGACGACCGGCGCTTCGGTGCGCTTTTCATGTAACACCAGCGCGGCGAAGGTGACGATGGTGCCAAGCACGAGCGCGGTGACGAATTCCGCGCGCATATCCGCCGACGCCTGATTGATGGTCAGCAGCAGTAAGCCCAAACCGGCGGCGAGCAGGATCGCGCCCAACAGGTCGAACGCCCCGCCGGCGCTTTTCCGCGTTGGCATGCGGAGAATGAATGTGAGAAGCAGCGTGACGGCCGCAATCGGCAGCCGGAACCAGAACACCGACGGCCAGCCCCAAATATCGACCAACACGCCGCCGAGAGAGGGGCCGATCGCGCCGCCGATGCCGAAAATCATCGTGTAGGCGCCGAGCGCACGCGGCCGGAAGGATTCGTCGAACAGGCCGGTCGCCAGTGCCGGTCCGCAACTGATGACCATGGCGGTGCCGATGCCCTGGACGATTCGCGCCGCGAGCAGCCATTCATATTGCTGCGCCATGCCGCACATCAGGAACGCCGCCACGCTCAACCCGAGGCCGAGCTGAAAGATGAGGAGATGACCGAACTGATCGCCCAGCCGGCCGAATACCAGCATCAGGCTGCCATAGGTCAACACGTAGCAAATGATGACCCATTGGATCGACTGCAGCGGGATGCCGAACGCGCCGGTGATGTCCGGAAAGGCGATGTTGACCGACGAATCGAGCGGACCGATCAGCGTGCCGAGGCCGATTACGGAAAATCTCGCCCAATGCGCCCCGGTCATCGCCATGTCTGCTGTCTGGCCTTTCCTGTCAGCAGCGAAAGCATGGCGCTGACCGATCCGGGGGCGTCAGTCTATTCCTTGAAGCCGGGATCGAGCCGTTCGGCCAGCCGCATCACCGCGCCCCAATCCTTGGTGCCCGCGGCGTGTTCGAGGTTTTCGATTTGGTCGCGCGCGAAGACGCAGACATCGTGCGGGACGGTCACGTAATTGCCCTCGCTGGCGGACAGTGCCGCGATCTGCCCCTGGCACGCCACGTCCAGCATGTGGTGCAGGGTAAACGCCTCCTTCAACGTGCGGCCGCAAACCAGCGCGCCATGGTTGCGCAGCAGGGCGACATAGGCGTCGCCGAGATCGCCGATCAGCGGATCGCGCATGTCCATGTCGAATTCGAAGCCGCCGAAATCGTGGTACTTAATGCGCTGATAGAACCGCATGGCGTGCTGATTGATCGGCAGCAGCCCGTCCTTGTGGCACGACACGCCGATGGCGGCCGGCGTATGGGTATGGAACACCGCGTCGATATCGTCGCGCACCTTGAGGATGCCCGCGTGGATGACAAGCCCGCCGCCGCGCAGCGGTTTCTCGTCTTCGTCCGCGGGGTTGCCCTCGAAATCGTATTTCAACAGGCTGGACGCGGTGACCTCGTCGAAGGTGTAGTCGGACCGCTTGATCAGAAGCTTGTCAGGCTCGCCCGGGACGCGGAGCGACAGATGGTTATAGGTCAGGTCGTTGACGCCGTAGAAGGCAAGGCCACGATGCGCCGCCGCCAACTCCACACGGGCCTGCCATTCGGCCTCGCTGACCCGTTCGCGGACCGATGTATCATTCCTTAATTGCGTGACGCTCATGGTTGTCTCCTGCGTTGCATGTGCCGATCAAATACGACCTTACCAGCGAGCCGCATCCTTCGTCAGGCTCAGGATGAGGCCCTACGGCAAATAATTTTCTCAACCCTTGCTCGGTTCGCTGAGAACCAAGCAATTCCCTCATCCTGAGCCTGACGAAGGATGAGGGAATTGCGTCTTCGTCATTCCGCTGCGGCCGGGGCGGCGGTCAGCATGTCGAGGATCGGCTGGATCGCGCGCTCGGCGATTTCGCCCAACTCCTCGGCCGTGCGGTTCTGGATCGGGTGCGGCACGTAGACCACGCCCGGCATGAAGCCGATCGACTTCGCCTGGTTTTCCGCCGCTTCCGCGAATTCGGTGGTGGCGATCATGGCGCCGGGAATGCCGCGGGTGTCGAGATCCTTCATGTCATGCAAACTGCACGACGTACAGGAGCCTCAATC
>CAYYBI010000366.1:0-8786 GCA_964469835.1 uncultured Rhodospirillaceae bacterium | reverse complement strand
ATGCCCTGGGCGATCTGATCGAAACCGGGACGGCCGCTATAGGGGCCATCCTGGCCGAAGCCGGATATGCTGCCGAGGATGATGCGCGGGTTCACCGCGGCAAGCGACTCGTAGTCGATGCCAAGCCGGTTTTTCACGTCGGGGCGGTAATTTTTGACCACCACATCCGCTTTTTCTGCCAGCTTCTTGAAGATCTCCAGACCTTCCGGATCCTTCAGGTTGAGCGTGATCGCCCGTTTGTTGCGATGCAGGTTCTGAAAATCCGGACCATGCCGCTTGCCGCCCAACGCCTCGGCGTCGTCCATTGCTTCAGGCAATTCGACCTTGATGACGTTGGCGCCCCAATCAGCCAGTTGACGCACGCAGGTCGGGCCGGACCGGACGCGCGTCAGATCGAGGACCGTAAACCGGGACAAGGCGGATGAGGCTGGTTTATGAGGCATGGCGGGTTCCCCTGGATGACATCGATACGCCGGTCATTGGACGCGCCGGCGGGTTTTCGGCGCAATTCTTATCATCCGGAAGGGGCCGTGGCTAGGCGGACCAGGCGAACTCTCGAAGAGCCAGCCGGTTGCACCCGTCCAAGGGATATGCTGCACTGAATCGCAGCCGTGATACCGCGCGGTTCCCGGCCCGGTCGGGACGGCGGGAGAACAAAAAAGGGGCGGGGCCTGTATGGAGTACTTTCTCCAGCAGCTCATCAATGGCGTCACGCTCGGCGCTATCTATGGTCTGATCGCCATCGGCTACACGATGGTTTACGGCATCATCGGCATGATCAATTTCGCCCATGGCGAGATCTTTATGATCGGCGCATTCATCTCCCTGATAGCCTTCCTGCTTCTGGCCGCGCTCGGTGTGACCTGGATTCCTCTGGCGCTTCTGCTCGTCCTGCTGGTCGCAATGCTGTTTACCGCGGTTTATGGCTGGACGGTGGAGCGGCTGGCCTATCGGCCGTTGCGCGGATCGTTCCGACTTGCGCCGCTGATTTCGGCAATCGGCATGTCGATCTTCCTGCAAAACTACGTGCAGATACTGCAAGGCGCGCGGGTCAAGCCGCTACAGCCGGTGGTGCAAGGCGGTTTCGAAGTCATGCAGCGTGAGGCCTTCACGGTTTCGCTCAGCTATATGCAAATCATCATCATCGTGGTCACGCTGGTCCTGATGACGGCATTCTCCCTAATGATCACGCGCACCTCGCTTGGGCGCGCGCAGCGCGCGTGCGAACAGGACCGGGGCATGGCCGCGCTGCTGGGAATCGATGTTGACCGCACGATTTCGCTGACCTTCGTGAACGGCGCGGCGCTGGCCGCGGTGGCGGGTCTTTTGTTCGTCTTGTACTACGGCGTGATCGATTTCTATATCGGCTTCCTGGCCGGAATTAAGGCGTTCACCGCGGCCGTGCTCGGCGGCATCGGATCCCTGCCGGGCGCCATGCTCGGCGGTTTGCTGATCGGCCTGATCGAGACGTTTTGGTCGGCCTATTTTACCATTGAATACAAAGATGTAGCGGCGTTTGTTATCCTTGTGCTGGTGCTGATTTTCCGGCCTACCGGGCTGCTCGGCAAGCCGGAAATCGAGAAGGTATAGCCCGGTGGCAGTCGAGACGAGCGACACCCCCGCACCAACTGCAGGACTCGACGTTCCGGCGACCTTGAAAGACGCGGGTATGACGGCGCTGATCGCCTTCGCGCTCACCATCCCGCTGTTTGGTTTCCGGCTGGTCAGCCTGGGGACCGGCCAGGGCATCGGGCTCGAGCAGCGCTGGGGATTGGTGGCGATTTCCGTGCTTTCCGTGTTCGTCGGCCGGATCGCGCTGACCGTGTGGCGCGAACGGCGGCGCGCCGGCGTGCCGACAACGGCGTCGGCGGGGTGGGGATTGAAGAAATATGCGCGACCGCTGCTCGGCGGTACCGCCTACGCGCTTGCCGGCCTGGCATTCTGTTGGCCATGGCTGCCCTTCGTTGACCGCTGGCTGCTGGATATGGCGATCCTGGTTCTGACCTACGTCATGCTCGGGTGGGGGCTGAATATCGTGGTCGGTCTTGCGGGCCTGCTCGACCTTGGCTATGTCGCGTTCTACGCCGTCGGCGCCTATAGCTATGCGTTACTGGCGCTCAACTTCGACCTGAGCTTCTGGCAATGCCTGCCGCTTGCCGGCGCCTTTGCGGCGTTTTTCGGTATTGTCCTGGGCTTCCCCGTGCTGCGGTTGCGGGGTGATTATCTGGCGATCGTAACGCTCGGATTCGGCGAGATCATCCGCATAATCCTGCTGAATTGGTATGACGTCACAAATGGCCCGGACGGCTTGTCCGGCGTTCCAAGGCCTAGCTTCTTCGGCCTGCCGTTCAAGCGGAACCCGCCGGACGGCGTGACGTCTTTTCACCAATTTTTCAGTCTGGAATACTCGTCGATACAGCGCATCGTCTTTTTGTACTATGTGATCTTGGTGCTCGCCCTGATCACCAATTTCTTTACGCTTCGCATTCGAAAGTTGCCGATGGGACGCGCCTGGGAAGCCTTGCGCGAGGACGAAATCGCGTGCCGGTCGCTCGGCATCAATGCCCGCAACACAAAACTGACGGCGTTTTCCATTGGCGCCATGTTCGCCGGGTTCGGCGGCTCATTCTTCGCCACGCGGCAGGGCTTTATCAGTCCGGAAAGCTTCACCTTCATCGAATCGGCGATCATTCTGGCGATCGTCGTGCTGGGCGGCATGGGGAGCCAGCTCGGCGTGGTGTTGGCAGCGGTCTTCCTGATCGGCATGACCGAATTTTTCCGGGAGTTGGAGCACTTCCGCATGCTTGCCTTCGGCGCCGGCATGGTCGCCATCATGGTATGGCGGCCGCGCGGATTACTGGCCCATCGCGACCCGACGATTCGGCTCAATGGCCCACCGGGCAATGGCGGAAATGGTGGGGGATTGTCGCCGTGACGGAACACTCCTGGAGTATTCCAAGCGGCGCGGAGGCGTTGCTGACGGTTGAACATCTGACGATGCGCTTCGGCGGGCTGGTCGCCGTCGACGACGTTTCCTTTGCCGCGGGAAACGGCGAGATTACGGCGATCATTGGCCCGAATGGCGCCGGCAAGACGACCGTCTTCAACTGCCTTACCGGCTTCTATAGCCCCAGTGTCGGCCGGCTCCTCCTGCGCCGGGAAGGCCGGGATTTCCTGCTGGAGCGCATGGAAGGCTATCGGATTGCCCAGAAAGCGGGCGTCGCGCGAACTTTTCAAAACATCCGGCTGTTTCCCCAGATGAGCGTGCTCGAAAATCTGCTGGTGGCACAGCACAATGTGTTGATGCGCGCATCCGGGATGACGGTGTTGGGACTGCTTGGTTTCGCCAGCTACCGACGCGCCGAATTGGCGGCGGTGGACAAGGCGCGCTACTGGCTGGATCAGATGGAGCTAACGTCCCTCGCGGATATCGATGCCGGGAACCTGCCCTATGGAGCGCAACGCAAGCTGGAGATCGCGCGCGCCATGTGTACCGAGCCGGTTCTGCTGTGCCTCGACGAACCCGCGGCCGGGCTGAACCCGACAGAATCGCAAGAACTCAATGATTTACTCCTGTTTATTCGGAACGAACATAAGATCGGCACGCTGTTGATCGAACACGACATGAGCGTGGTCATGGGGATTTCCGACCACATCATCGTGCTCGACTACGGCCGCAAGATTTCGGACGGGACGCCCGAGCATGTGCGCAACGACCCGACGGTAATCCGGGCCTATCTGGGCGAAGAAGAGGACGACGAATTGCCGCCGGAAGTGATGGCCGATCTGGCAGCCGGCAAGGATGGGGATTCGCCCGCCACGTGACGGCGGGGCGGGCGCGAATCGGATCATGAACCTACTTACGATCTCCGGGATCCACACATTCTATGGCAATATCGAGGCCCTGCGCGGCGTCGACCTGACCGTGCCCGAAGGTGAAATCGTGACGCTGATCGGTGCGAACGGGGCAGGAAAATCGACCTTGCTGATGAGCATTTGCGGCGCGCCCCATCCGGCACAGGGCCGGATATTCTTCGATGGCCAGGATATCACGCGCTGCCCGACCCATGAAATTGTCCGGCGGGGCGTTGCCCATGCTCCCGAGGGACGGCGCATCTTTTCCCGCATGTCCGTGCTGGAAAACCTGCAAATGGGCGCGGTCACCGCCGATCCCGCGAATTTCGACGCCGATATTGAACTCGCCTTCGAGATGTTCCCGATTCTGCGGCAGCGGCAAGGCCAACGCGGCGGCACGCTGTCGGGCGGAGAGCAGCAGATGCTGGCGATTGCCCGCGCATTGATGGCGCGGCCGCGGCTCCTGCTGCTGGATGAGCCGTCGCTCGGATTGGCGCCAATGGTGGTGAAACAGATTTTCGACGTCATCCGCGACATCAATCAACGGCAATCCATGACGATATTCCTGGTCGAACAGAACGCATATCATGCGCTGAAACTCGCCGGTCGCGCCTACGTCATGGTGAATGGCCGCATTACATTGCAGGGAACCGGCGCGGAACTCCTGGCCAACCCGGAAGTTCGCGCCGCGTATCTGGAAGGCGGCCACTGATATGCCGCGATATGCCGCACCCGGCAAAAAGGAGCTTCGGTCATCTTTGATTTGACACTTTTTATCGGCATTACCTTGTTCCTGTTCGGCATTCCGGCATTTGCGACGGGGCAGGCGCTGGCCGCCACCTGGCGCTCGGCCGGTTGGGTTGCCGTGTATTGCCTGATGCTCGGCCTGGCCGACCGTTTCATCGTCTGGTCCCTGTTTCAGTCGGATTTATCGTCCCTTGGCGGCTATGTGATCGACAGCGCCGCCCTGGTGACCATCGGAATGACGGCCTATGGAATCACCCGGGCCCGGAAAATGGTGACGCAATATCCCTGGCTGTATCAAAGCAAGGGACTGTTCGGCTGGCGGCGGATCGACGGCGCCTGACGAAGGCCGAGAATTATCCATAAAATCGCCGCAATATTCTCCATATTTGAGAAAGCGATTGATGCATAGCGGCGCAATGTTAGACTCGCACCATCTGCCGTAATTGGAGCAAGTCGGCAGCGTGAATTTTTCATTTCAATTCACTCCAGTGTCAGGAGAACCCTCAAAATGCGTAAATTGCTAGTCACCGCAGCGGTTGTCGGTCTCGCCTTCAGCGCGACCGCGGCGAATGCCGACCTCAAGATTGCCGTTGTCGGTCCCATGACCGGGCAGTATGCGTCCTTCGGCGCGCAGATGAAGGCCGGCGCCGAGCAAGCGGTCGCGGATCTCAATGCGAAGGGCGGCGTAATGGGCCAAAAGATCGAATTGCTTGTCGGCGATGACGCCTGCGACCCAAAGCAGGCGGTTGCGGTCGCCAATCAGATGGTCGGCAAGGGCGTTGTCTTGATCGCCGGCCATTTTTGTTCCGGTTCTTCGATTCCCGCCTCAAAAGTATACGAGGAAGAGGGCGTCCTCCAAATTTCACCGGCCTCGACCAATCCGAAATTGACGGAAGAAGGCGGCGATAACGTCTTCCGCGTCTGTGGCCGGGATGATCAACAGGGCGATATCGCTGGTAAATTCCTTGCCAAGCATTTCAAGGGCAAGAAGATCGCCATTGTTC
Organism: uncultured Rhodospirillaceae bacterium; assembly: GCA_964469835.1. Lineage (GTDB taxonomy): Bacteria > Pseudomonadota > Alphaproteobacteria > UBA8366 > UBA8366 > JAOTYV01. Next base: position 3,180 of record CAYYBI010000366.1, on the reverse strand, counting down.
ACGACAAAACCGCCTACGGCAAAGGTCTCGCCGACGAAACCCGCAAGTCGCTCAAGCGGCAAGGCATGAAGGACACCATGTATGAGGCGTATACGGCGGGCGAAAAGGATTATTCCGCGCTGGTTTCCAAACTGAAAGGGTCGGCGATCGACGTGCTGTATGTCGGTGGTTATCACACCGAAGCCGGATTGATGGCCCGTCAGATGCGGGGCCAAGGCATGAAAACCCGCCTGGTTTCCGGCGATGCGCTGGTCACCAATGAATTCTGGGATATCACGGGCAAGGCGGGCGAAGGCACGCTGATGACGTTTAGCCCGGATCCGCGTAAAAATCCGGCGGCCTCTGGCGTCGTCAAGAAATTCCGCGCCAATAAGATCGAGCCGGAAGGCTACGTGCTATACACCTACGGCGCCATTCAAGCGTGGAAAGCAGCGGTCGAGAAGGCCAAGGGAACCAATCTCAAGAAGGTCGTCAAGAATCTGCGGGCAATGAAATTCAACACGGTTCTCGGCACGATCGGTTTCGACAAGAAGGGCGATGTCACCGCCCCAGGCTACGTAATGTATGAATGGAAGAACGGTAAATACGACTACTTTAAAAATTGACCCGGTGAATTGCGACGGCCCGGCTCGGCGGCGTACGCCGAGCCGGGCTTCTGCACTCTTGGGGGGGGATGTGATGCCTCGTATCGAGGCGGTTTTCCTAACAGCGGCTCTGTTGATTTCTCTCGGCGGTCACGGCGCCTATGCGCAAGCCGCGGCAGCGACATCCGACGCTGCGCCGGCCACCGAATCGGCGCGTGAGCCGGCGACAATTGAGCCGGACGACGCGTTCCAGAAATGGCTTGGGGACCTCCGAGTCGAAGCCCGGACCAAAGGCGTGTCCGAGGCAACGTTGGACACGGCGTTACGGGATGTCACGCCGATCGAAAAGGTGATTAAACTGGACCGGCGGCAACCGGAATTCACGCAGACCTTCTGGCGATATCTCGACCTTCGCGTCAACGACAAACGCATATCGCGTGGGCGGGAACTGCTCAAAAAACATCGCAAATTACTGAATTCCGTTTGGAAGAAATACGGCGTGCAGCCGCGATTCCTGGTTTCGTTCTGGGGTTTGGAAAGTAATTTCGGCGATCATTTCGGCGGCTATCCCGTGGTGCAGGCCTTGGTGACGCTGGCCTATGACCCGCGGCGCGCCCGCTTCTTCCGCGTGCAGCTTCTTGAAGCCCTGCAGATACTCGACCGCGGCGATATCCCACTGGATCAAATGAAGGGATCCTGGGCTGGCGCCATGGGGCATCTGCAGTTCATTCCGTCAACCTTCATCCGCTACGCGGTGGACGGAGACGGCGATGGCCGGCGTGACATTTGGAACAGGCTGCCGGACGTATTCGAATCGGCCGCCAATTATCTGTCAAAAATCGGATGGAAAGACCGCCGGACATGGGGACGAGAGATTCGCCTGCCGAAAAATTTCAACTACGATTCGGCGTCGCTCGATCTTCGCAAGCCGCTCGCCACTTGGCAAAAACTCGGCGTGCGACGAGTCGACGGGCGCAATTTGCCGGCGGTGGCGATCGACGCGGCAGTGGTTCTGCCGTCCGGGCACAAGGGACCCGCATTCCTCGTCTATGATAATTTTTATCGCATTCTGAACTGGAACCGGTCGGTTCTTTACGCCCTGGCGGTTGGTCATCTGGCGGACCGTTATGTGGGCATTGGCGCTCTGCAGGGGGAGCGTCCCGCCGAGGAAACGCCGTTAAGCCGGGACATGATCAAGGAAATGCAGGATCTCCTCGGTGCCCAGGGGTATCGCGTCGGAACGCCGGACGGCGTTGTCGGACCGCTTACGCGGTCGGCAATCCGGGCGTTCCAGAAAACCAAGCGCCTGCCGGCGGACGGCTTTCCCAGCACCGACCTGCTGGACCAGCTCCGGGGCGGGTAACCTTCTGATTGCAGCATTGAAACGCAATGGATATAAACCGGACATTGTCGCAACATAAAGTGGTTATGACGAAAGAGACCCACAACAGAATGCGGTACGGGCATATCCACCAACGCATCGGCTGCGCCTTGCTGCTTTCCATCGCGATCGCGATCAGCGGCTGCGCGGAAACCGAATTCCTGGCCGGGTCCGTCAAGCGGATGTCCGACGAGCCCGCGAAGGGCCGGTATAAAATCGGTTCGCCGTACCAAGTGGGCGGCGAATGGTATACGCCGAAAGTTGACTACCGCTATGATGAAACCGGCGTTGCCTCTTGGTATGGCAAGGAATTTCACAGTAAACCGACCGCAAACGGCGAAACCTACGATATGAACGCCGTAAGCGCCGCGCATAAAACATTGCCGCTGCCGAGCATGGTGCGAGTGACGAATTTAGGCAATGGCCGCGTCATCAATGTTCGCGTGAACGATCGCGGCCCCTTCAGCTCCGGCCGAATAATCGACCTGTCGCGCAAGGGCGCGCAATTACTGGGATTCGAGCGGCAGGGAACGGCTCTGGTTCGCGTAGAGATCCTGCCGCGGGAAAGCCAACGCCTTGCCGTCGGCCTTACCGGAGCGCCCACGCGCGTCGCCGATACCCATCCGGTTCCCAAAACCGCGCCCCGCGTGGCGGTTACCAGCCAACAGCTTGGAGCCCCGCCGGGCGTTCGGGAGGCACAGCCGCCGACGCCGAACCACGCGGTTGTAGCGATCGCAAAACCAACGCCGCCGGCCGAACGCGCACCGGCGACGCTGGCGCAGGTCGATGGCCAGGTGATGACCGTGCCGCTCGAAAAAAATCCACAGGTATTTGTCCAGGCCGGTGCGTTTTCGGAATTCGCGAACGCCAATCGTGTCAAAGCGATGTTGCAGGGTCTGGCGCCAACGTCAGTTCGCCAAATCGATACGGCGGAGGCCAGACTCTTCCGGGTTCGACTTGGCCCAGTCGCGTCGATCGACGATGCCGATCACTTGTTGGCCCGGGTGGTCGCATCAGGCGTTCCGCAGGCGCGCATCGTGGTTGATTGACCACAGCCGAAGGATTTCCCAAATTTTGGCCACAATCAACCGTCATGTAACGCCCTCTAACGTCGTTGCCCACGCACTGGGCATGCGGCAACGGAATTCAGGGGTTGGTTGAGGAAAGGGTAAGGATGCGTTTCAAGATCAAGCACGTTTTGCTGGTCGTTGCCGC
>CAYYBI010000365.1:0-9579 GCA_964469835.1 uncultured Rhodospirillaceae bacterium | reverse complement strand
TCGGATTGGTCGACGGCGTGGATGTCGATATGTTCGGCAATCTCAGCCAGGGCACGGTCGCGTTCATCCAGCAGCGCGCCCGCGGGTTGCTGCAATGTGGTGGCGCTGGCGATTTGCTGATTGAGGTCGGCCACGGCCTTCAATCGGACCTCGACGGTATCGACCAGCCTCGCGATTTCTGTGTCCGCTTCGGTCCGCAATGCTTGCGTTGTACCGGAGAGCTGATTGAAGAATTGGGCGAGTTGTTGGGCGACGTTGGCGACTTCCAGGCTGTTTGCGGCGAATTCCGGTGTCAGGGAGACGGTCTCCAGCGCATTCTTCAATTGGTTGATCGAACTGGCGATCGTCTGGTTATTCTCCGGCGTTCCGAAAGTATCTTGAATTTGCTGCAGAAACCGGTCGAGGACGTTTTGTTCGCCGACCAGGCTGAGCTGGTTGCGGATTTGGGAAATTACGAACTCGTCGGCGATACGGTTTATCGCGCCGGCCTGGACACCGGCGCCTTGGTTGAGGATGCGACGCGATTCCAGATCCACCGTTTTCCGGGTGTACCCCTCCGTATTGGCGTTCGAGATGTTGTCGGCGGTCGCCCGAAGCGCCGATTGCGTGGCTGTAAGACCGCTTAGCGCTGTTTGCAGGGCAATTGAAATCGACATGAGTTTGCTTCCTTGGACGCCTCAGCGGCCTAACACGATTTATTCAGGGAAACCGGGACGGTATCCCGTGGGTTGTGCGTCGCCGGTCCGCCGGATTTGGCACCCGTTTTGGTGTAGCCGGCCGCACTGATGCGCTGGCGCTCGATAGATTGAGCGATGGTGCCGACCAGTTGGCGGTTCAATTCCATTGCCGCCTTCAAATTGTTCACGTTCCGGTTTGTGGCGTCCTCGAAACGGGTCTGGCATTTCCCGAGGGCGGCGCGCATTGCCGGCGACAGGCGTTCGGGCGCCGCGCCCTGGCGTACCGCGTCCTGCAAACGGGATTCATAGATCTCGGATGCTGTCAGTTTCGCGTCCTGCAGCGCCGTGAGATCGGACACGCGGGCCGCACGCAAGGCATCGTTTTCTTGTTCGATGACATCGATAAAGGAATTCGCCGCGTCGATCAGGTGTTGAGCGCTTTCGTCGGGTGTCGTCATCCATCTACCTCCTGGAGCCGCAGAATTTCACGCCGGACCGAATCGGCAATGCCGAGCTCGTTGGTTTGGGCAACGGCCTTGCCGTATTCCTCGAACATCATCGACCGGAAAACTTTCTCGCCATGACCGCCGCCGAACATGCCGTCGGTCTTGATGCCGGCAAACATGGCTTCGAGCATGATCGTTATGAAGAATCCTTCGACCTCTTGGGCGGCTTTCGTCGCCGATTCGGGGGTCACCGCACGGCTGTCGAGTTTCGGCGCCCGGGCGATTGTCAGATCCAGTCCGGTTTGCGGCAATGGCACCGTCGTCGTCATTACAGCACCTCGATTTCGGCCTGCAGCGCGCCCGCGGCCTTGATCGCTTGAAGGATCGAAATCATGTCCCGCGGGCCAATGCCAAGAGCGTTGATGCCGTTCACCAGCTCCTGCAGGGTGACACCGTAGCCGAGCACACCAAGTTTGTTGCCTTTTCCTTCGTCTACCTTGATATCAGAACGGTCGACGATCGCTGTTGTACCCCTGTTAGAGAAGGGCCCCGGCTGGGAAACCTGCTGCGTTTCGGTGATGCGGATCGTCAGGTTGCCCTGGGCAATCGCAACCGTGCTGACTCGGACATTCTCGCCCATGACAATAATGCCGGCTTTTTCGTCTATGACGATTTTTGCCGTCTGATCGGGCTCGACCCGAAGCTGTTCGACATCGGTCAGGAGTTCGACAACCGCCTTTTGATAGCTCGGCGGCACCCGTAATTCGACAGTGCCTGGATCGCTGACCCGTGCGGATGTTTCGCCGACAAAGGCATTGACCGCACGCGCGATTCGCCGCGCCGTCGTAAAATCCGGATTCCGCAGTGCTAGGCGAATCGTCTTTTGGCTTGCGAGATTGTAGGGAATTTCACGTTCGACGATCGCGCCATTGGGGATACGGGCGCTGGTAGGGATGCCCTTGGTGACCGTTTCGGCCGCGCCCTTTGCTGTGAAACCGCTGTTTTGCAGGCTGCCCTGGCCGACGGCATAGACCTCGCCGTCAGCCGCCAACAGCGGCGTCACCAACAACGTGCCGCCGTTCAAATCCGTGGCGTCACCCAACGCCGAGACGTCGATGTCGATTCGGCTGCCTTGGCGCGAGAAAGGCGGTAGGGTGGCCGTGACCATCACGGCGGCGACATTGTCGGTTTTGAGTCTGTCGTCACGGGCGTTTACGCCCAAGCGCTCAAGCATGCCTATCAGGCTTTCTCGCGTGAATACCGCGTTTTTCAGACTGTCACCGGTGCCGTTGAGGCCGACGACCAAGCCGTACCCGACCAGCAAGTTATCCCGTACGCCTTCGAATTCGACGATGTCCTTGATGCGCGACTGGGCATCTGCGCCGGGGCTCCAGACGGCCATGGCCATCGCCACGCCGGCGGTGATCGCGACGATACGGATGACTCGTCGGAATTTAATCCGGGATCGGCGGGTCGGTTGGCGGTTCATGGGCTCCCTTAAGGCGCATGGATGAATGGTTACCATGCGTATAGCGAAGCCCGTGCCAGTTCATATGGAAGATGCCTCTGTATAAGTAATTGAAATAAAATAATTTAATTTTTGCCGTGGAAATGCGGTTGGCCGTTGGCGTGAATTTCGGCAACGCCTGCCGGGATGACAGGCAAAGATTGCCGGAAGTATGTGGCGGATCGGCATCGTTTGTGTTTAGTTCCTTAAACGGGAAAAAGGGGCTATGCTATACCAATGAAAATAGACCGTTCCGGACCCATCAGATCTTCCGCGCCCGCCAAACGGAGCGGCAAGAGCGGTAAGGCCGCTGGCGATTTTTCGAAACATATCGAAGGCGCCGCCGGGACCCAGGCTGGCGTCAGCGGGGTTGCGCCGGTGCAGTCGCTGGATGCCGTTTTGGTGATCCAGGAGTTGGAGGATGCGACGAGCGGCGGTGGTAAGGCGAAGGCGCAAAAATGGGCCAACGATTTGCTCGATCAACTGGATCAACTCCGGATCGGCATAATCGGTGGCATAATTCCGGAATCCGAGCTTACGAGAATTGCCAATATGGTCGAAATTCAGCGCGCCCATACCGACGACCCCGACCTTTCTTCAATTCTCGATGAAATCGAGCTCCGGGCCAAGGTGGAACTGGCCAAGTACGATCGCGATCGCCGGGTCTAAGATCGGCAGATACCGCCCATATCGCGCGTGGCAATCGGCAGAATCATTGCGCTGTAACCTTCAAAATTTCGTCATCTCTTCGGGGCTTGCCCGGTTTGCCGGTGCCTTATATAGTCCGCGCCGCTCGCTATCGGCACCGTGCATGGAGTGACGCATGTCGAATTCGTTACTTTCGCCCGATTATCATCCTAGTGATGATGAAGACTTTATGAATGCCCGTCAGCGGGAGTACTTTCGGCGCAAGCTGCAGGCTTGGCGCGTCGAATTGTTACATGAATCGACGGAAACGCTGAAAAATTTGCAAAGCGAAAGCTTGGCTGTGCCGGATATGGCTGATCGCGCGAGCAAGGAGACCGATCGGGCATTGGAATTGCGGACACGCGACCGCCAGCGCAAATTGATCGCGAAGATCGACGAAGCGCTGCGCCGCATTGACGACGGTACGTATGGCTATTGTGAGGAAACGGACGAACCTATTTCCCTGCGGCGGCTGGAGGCGCGTCCCATCGCGACTCTCAGTCTTGAGGCCCAGGAACGGCACGAGCGGATGGAGCGTACCCGGCGCGACGATTAAGCCGCTGAATCGATACTCCCCAGCGTCCGTACGCAGCAAAGCGTGCGCGGCGTAAATATAATAAGAAAGAGGCCGATGCCCGATTGGACGTCGGCCTCTTCCTATGCGCCGCTCCTGCGCGTCAGGGAGGAGGAGAGAGGTGGAGCGGACACAAATTCCAGTTCGCCGTTAGGCCATTTGGCGTGACCTAGAAAGGAAACAGAATGTCGACGATTTGCTGGCCGTAACGCGCCTGCTGCACGTCCGACATGTGGCCGCGGCCGCCATAGGATAGTCGCGCCTCGGCGATTTTTTCATAGGCGATGGTATTCTGATTGGTGATGTCTTCCGGTCGGATAATTCCAGCAATCTGCAGTTCGCGAACTTCGTAATTGACCCGGGTTTCCTGCCGGCCGTGCAGCACCAGGTTGCCGTTGGGCAGCACCTGCGTGACGACGGCAGCCAGCTTTAATTCGATATCTTCCTCACGGTCGATGGTGGCGTCGCCCTCCGATTTGGACGTGGACCCTATCTCGAGCAGATTGTCCGGGTCGACCGCATCAGGCAGGATCTTGTTCAAGGATTGTTCGTATCCGAGCAATGCGGGTGTTTTTGCACCTTCGATGTTGTCGCGGGTGCGGATGCTCTTGTTGTCCAATTCGCCCTTGTCGTTGATGTCGATGATAATGGTGACGAGGTCTCCGACCCGCGACGCGCGAAGGTCCTTGAAGAAGGCGCGTGAACCGGGTCGCCACAGCGAGTTCGGTTCACGATTGCTGGTCACAGGCGTCGGCATCGGCATGCTGACCGGCCGGTATCTTGGGTCTTGCACGGGATTCTCGATTTTGCTGAGCTTTGGCTGCGCCCCCACATCGGCAAGGCGTTGCAGGGTATTGCAGCCTGACATCGTGACTGCGGCGACGGCGAGCCACGCCCAGCCGGGGGTTCGGCTCCGCGGCTTTCGCATCGGCCTGTTCGAATTTCGAACCATGAACCTACTCCTATCGCCCCAACAAGGCGGCGGGATCTACCGAAACCTTGTTGGGGCCGATGATCACAGCTTCCACGGTTTTGCCGCTGCTAGAGTTGCGCACCCGGACAGTGTCGCCCTTTGCGCCACGGCCATAGGATTTGCCCTTTGCCGTGATCATCATGTTGGAAGACCGGAAGATCATAGTGACTAGGTCGCCGCGGTTGACCAGCACAGGTTCGCGTATATCCGCGCTACGTATTGGCTGGTCCGGTTGCAGCATTCGTCGCGAGCTCTTGCCGAGGATGGTCCCAGTGTCGAGCACGATGCCGCGGCGGAGACGGTCGGCGCGTCGCGGCACCTCGATGATATCGGCCTTGCGGATGATCTCGCCGGGCCGCACTCGCCGCGTCAATACGGGAACGTTGACGATGCGGAGAACGCGGCCGGCTGTTCTGATTTGCACGGAGCCGGGCCTGCTGTCGGGGGCAAGCAGGACGGCGGCGAAACGCCGTGTTCTTGCGTCGTAATTGATGGCTTGGACAGTTGCCCGCGCCGGCATCTGGACCGGCAGGTGAATGCGGAGTGCCGGATTGTCCAGCACGACTTCGAAGCGTTCGGCGGCGCCCATCTGCTTGCGCAACGCAACGTCGAGTGCCTTTTGAACGATGGCCGCGTCGACCGGGTTGCTGGTGCGTTCGACGACGGACCTGTTCGTCCGGCCGGTCGATTGCCAATCGAGTTTGTAATACTGCGCAACGCGGTGCAGCCAATTTGCATCGAGAATAATTTTGCCGCCTGGCGCTGGAGCCCGGAATAACACGGTATCGCGGACAACCTCGGTGCCAACGAATAAATCCCCCAGCTTTACCTGATCGCCGTTGACCACGACGTGTGGCCGCAACGTCGCCGCACCGGCGGGAATAGCATATGACGCCAGCAGCAAGGCCGCCGGCAGCAGCAGTCTTCGCCGCCGGGAGCTGCGATGTGTATGTGCCGATTGGTGATTGATTATCCGCATGCCGCTATCGGATGTTGGAGACGGTTGCCATCATCTGATCCGATGTCTCGATGACTTTTGAGTTCATTTCATAGGCGCGCTGCGCGCTGATCAGATTGGTAATCTCCTCCACCACGTTGACATTGGAGGTTTCGAGAAAGCCTTGCTGGATTTGACCATAACCGTCGGAGCCCGGAGTGCCCGTCGTTGGCGATCCCGACGCAGGGGTTTCGACGAAAAGGTTGTCGCCGATTGCGAGCAACCCGGCTTCGTTGGCAAAGGTGGCGAGTTGGAACTGGCCGATATTCTGCGGTGTGATCTGACCGTCCACCTTTACCAACACTTCGCCGCTAGCGTTGATGGTGATGTCGATGGCGTTGGCGGGAACCGTGAGGTTCGGGTCGACCAAGGATCCGTCGACTGTTACGATCTCGCCGTCCTGGCTCAACTGGAAGGCGCCGGATCGGGTATAGGCCGTCTCCCCGTTCGGCAGGGTAATCTGGAAATACCCTTCGCCGTTGATCGCGGTGTCGAGACTGTTTTCGGTGAGCGTCAAGTTGCCTTGCTCGGTGATTCGGTAGACCGCGGCGGTTTTCACGCCGAGGCCAATCTGCACACCGGCTGGCAAGATCGACCCGTCATCCGCGGATTGCGACCCTGTTCGCCGCATCGTCTGATACAGCAAATCCTGAAATTCGACCCGCCGTCGCGTGAACGCAGTGGTATTCATGTTGGCAATGTTGTGGGAGATGACTTCAACGTTGAGCTGTTGAGCCAGCATCCCCGTGGCGCCGATATCAAGCGAACGCATTCACTTTACCTCATTAATTTCCTGGCGGGGCGGTCAGGGTGGTGATGGCACGCCGGACACGCTGATGTTCTTCTTGGAGCAGTTGTTGGTTCGCCGCATAGGTGCGGTGGATGTCGATCATTTTGGTCAGTTCGATCACCGAATTGACGTTCGATTCTTCCAGGCTTCCCTGAATCACGCGGGCGTCCGCGACCGGTTGCGGCGCCTCGTCGCTGCTGTAGAGATTGTTCTCTTCGCGCTTCATGCCCTGCTGGTTGGCAAATTTAGCGACGCCGATGCGACCGATCGATTCCGTTCCCGCTGAGACGGTTCCGTCGCTCGCGACGGTGATTTCGCTGCTTCCCGGCGGTACGACGATCGGCTGCCCCGTCGCCGTCAGGAGCGCGTGGCCCTGACTGTTGATCAATTGGCGATCGCTGTTGAGGTGGAATCGTCCGGCACGGGTAAAGCGCGGCCCACGGTCCGTCTGAACGGTAAAGTACCCATCTTCGGCGATTGCGAAATCAAGCGGGTTGCCGGTTTTGGTGAGGGGGCCGGGCCTCAGGTCGCGCGCCGAGCCGCGATCTTGAACGAAGGAGAGAGGCACGTCTTTTTGCGGTTCGGAGAGGAATTCCACGAACATCATCTTCTCGCCCTTGAAGGCCGGCGTGTTCACGTTCGCCAAATTGTTCGCCACCATATCCAATTGCCGGCGCAGGGCGAGTTGGCGTGATAGCGCGATGTAGGTTGGTGATTCCACGGTTCCTCGGATCCCAATTACTTGCGGCTGCGATTCGCCGCATTCATTGTAGACGGTTGGTGCAGACACCATGCCACAACGCTAAATGACTAGATTTCAATTGTTTGCAACTGGGCGCCTGGATCCGCCGGTTGGCGGCAACGGCCATCGATGCAGGCTTTGCCGGGTAGTTCTTGCCGTTATTGGTCGGCCGATATTGTGATTGAGCCGTTGCGGCATAGAGTGGCATCGGTAAAACGAAATATTGCCGCCGATGCGTTTCAACGAAAGATTGGATTTTTCCTTGCTTACGGAAAACGAGAAATGATTATTACTTGTTGATTACCCATTTTCCTTTCTGATAGGTTCACGCGTGTTTTGCACTCTATACTGTAAAATCCACGTTGGGATTCATGAAACAGTTGATTGAGCCGGGCCTCCGACATGACAGATGACGCAGGGGCGGCGGACGACGCGGCGGACGACGCGGCGGTCGATGAGGCGGTCGATGAGGCTGAAGACGGCCCCAAAAAATCGGTCAAGAAGCTCATTCTGTTTGGTGCCATCGGCTTGATCGTGCTGATCGGTGCGGGAGCGGGCGTGTATTTTTCGGGATTGCTCGGTGGCGGCAAGGATTCGCATTCGGTTGCGTCCGGAAGCGGTGGCGGGCAAGAAGGCGTCGCCCATTATTTCGATTTGGACGAATTGGTGGTGACGCTCGGCGGTGCCGGCCGTAAATCGAGTTTTCTGAAGATGCGGGTGAGCCTCGAATTGGAAGGGGCTGCAGACGAGGCCCGCATCAAGGCCGTGATGCCGCGCATTGTCGACAACTTTCAAATTTTTCTCCGGGAACTGCGCATCGAGGAATTGCAAGGCTCTCAAGGATTGTATCGCGTGAAGGAGGAATTGCTGACGCGGGTGAATTCGGCGGCGCATCCGACCAAGATCAAGGATGTTCTCTTCCGGGAAATGCTCGTGCAGTAGCACCCATTTTGCTTGCCCCCGGGCAAGAGCGGAGTGTGTGCGCAAGGCAGAGGTCGATGGCAGACGAAAATGAACAAACGAAAATGGACAGTGACGGCGCGGAAGACGTTGCTGCCGAACTGGCGCCCGGTGTCGATGGTGAAGCGGGCAACGACGCGCTTACCGACGAATGGGCGGCGCTGACCGATGACGACGAGGACAGTGGCACCGCCCGGGTTCTCAGCCAGGACGAGATCGACAGTCTGCTTGGTTTTCGCGAAGGCGACGGCGGGAACGACCGGTCGGGCATCGAAGCGATCATCGACAGCGGCATGGTGTCGTATGAACGGCTGCCGATGCTCGAGGTCGTGTTCGACCGGCTGGTGCGCATGTTGTCGACGTCGTTGCGCAACTTCACGTCCGATAATGTCGAGGTCAGTCTCGACAACATTACGTCGATCCGGTTCGGCGACTACCTGAATTCGATCCCTTTGCCTGCGATGCTCGCGGTATTCAAGGCCGAAGAGTGGGACAATTTTGGCTTGATGACGGTCGACAGCACGTTGATCTATTCGATTGTCGACGTGCTGCTCGGCGGCCGGCGTGGCACGGCCGCGATGCGCATTGAGGGTCGCCCCTATACGACGATTGAACGAAATCTGGTCGAGCGGATGCTTTCCGTCGTCTTGGCGGATTTTTCCGCAGCATTCGATCCGTTGAGTTCGGTGACGTTTCGGTTCGATCGTCTCGAGACCAATCCGCGTTTTGCGACGATCGCACGGCCGGCAAATGCGGCAATCGTGGCCCGCCTGCGCGTGGACATGGAAGATCGGGGCGGCCGTCTCGAATTGCTGTTGCCCTATGCGACGCTCGAGCCTGTCCGCGAGTTGCTGTTGCAGATGTTCATGGGGGAGAAATTCGGCCGCGATTCAATTTGGGAGAACCATCTCGCATCCGAATTGTGGTTCACCGACGTTGAATTGGAAGCGGTTCTGGGCAAGGTCAACAAGTTCCGCCAGTTCATCGCGTACGGCCGCTGGTAGCTGGCTGATGACTTGATCGGCACCAAGCACCCAACCAGCAACTTGAATCTCTGAGAGCATCTTGGCAAGCAACCAGCGATATGACTTGAGCAACCCCTTAGCGGCCGCAACCTTTTTGAGAATGCCGGGCTGCTTGCGTACCGCTGTCACCAAGTCCAGATGGATAGACTGACCGACTAGGGCTAGGTTCTTTGCACCTTTGGTGATTACTCGGTCGTGAAG
>CAYYBI010000364.1:0-8687 GCA_964469835.1 uncultured Rhodospirillaceae bacterium | reverse complement strand
AAATTTTGGTAACCGCGATTGTGCCAGTGGAATTGGTGCCCGTGCCGAATGAGATATCCCATCGACTGCAGGGTCTGGGCATCCTGTTCGGTGCAAAAGGTGACATGTGCCGACGATACCCCCAACTGCCGTGTCGCCTCGATCAGGCCGGCTGCTAGAGCTTTTCGGGCGTCTTCCGGAGAGAGCGCCGAGTCGGGTGTGTCTGCGCGAACGAGCAGGCGCGGTCCGGTTACGGGGCTGAAGGGGACGGCGCATTGGAGTTTTGGATAATAGTGACCGCCCGCCCGTTCATAGGCATGTGCCCATCCATGATCGAAGACATATTCGCCTTGGGAATGATTCTTGATGTAGGTCGGTAATGCGCCATAGAGGCGGCCATCGCTGTCTTCAATCGTCAAATGATAGGGTTGCCACCCGGATTGCGCCGTTGCCGACCCGCTTTCTTCAAGGGCTTTCAGGAATGCATGACTGACAAAGGGGTTGTAGGGGGTCGATCCGCCGCGCGCGCATGCATCCCAATCCGCCGCCGAGACATCGGCGATCCGTTCAACTAGCCGGACTGCAATGGCGTCACGTCCATCGGGCATCGATTTCAAGTCCCGCCCGGCCTGCCGCCGACAATATGGTTGGATTTTCTAGTTTGAATCATTCTGCGGTGTGCTTCGACGTCCTAGCCAAACTCAATTACCGCATCGATTTCGACCGCCGCATTAAGCGGCAGTCCGCTCGCGCCGAGGGCGAAGCGGGCATGTCGGCCGGCGTCGCCGAATACATCGACGATCATATCGGAAGCGCCGTTGATGACCTTCGGATGGTCCGTGAAGTCGGAGACGGCATTGACGAAGCCGCCCAATTTGATGACACGGCGGATGTTGTCCAAATCGCCGACCGCCGCTTGGGCCTGAGCAATGATGTTGAGTCCGCAAAGCCTCGCTGCGGCAATTCCATCCTCGGCGGTCACATCGGCGCCGACTTTTCCTTGGTATTGAACTTTTCCGTCTCGGAACGGCAGTTGTCCCGAAATCCAAATCTGGTTGCCGGTGATCACGAAGGGCACGTAGTTGGCGGCGGGGGCGGCGGTCTCGGGCAGGTCGATTCCAAGTTCCAGCAACCGAGATTTGATCTGTCCGGCCATGACGATTGTCCCTTGAAACGGTTGTCCACGGATTGCGAGCGGTTCGAGCTTATCTCAGGAGAGGAGTACTCGAAAAGCAATCAAATTGCCGCTGTCGGTAGCGGCGGACAAAAAAAGAGGGGGGTGGTACGAAACCACCCCCCCAGTTCACAGGGAGCACCGTGCCAGAGTTAGGGATCTACCGCTACGAACACCCACTGGTGGCGCCACAAGTGACGCATTTCAGACAGGTTCCGTTGCGGACGAGGGTGAAGTTGCCGCACTCGGCACACGCATCACCTTCGTACCCTTGGGCCTTGGCCTCGCGTATCCGGTCTAGTGTGGGACTGACCGTCGCAGTAACCGAGGCCCCTACCGTAACGGTCGAAACCGTTGCGGCAGCCGCGGCGACCACCTGGCTCTCCGAAGAGCTGGCCGCCACGTTCGTGTCGGCGATTTGGGCATTTTCTTTGCCCGCACCACCGGAAAAAACAAGCAATTTGGACGAACGCACATATCCGTTGCTGGCCAGCCTTTGAAGGGCGGCGAGCGTCTCGGAAGGTGGTTCGGGTAAATCGCCTTCATTTACACCTGTACCCAAGCTGTCCGGGAGCATATCCGACGGCTGCGCATGGGCCAGGTCGTCTCTCGCGAGGTAACTGATCGCAACCTCGCGGAATATATAGTCCAACACCGAGGTGGACATTTTGATCGCTTCGTTGCCTTCGACGATGCCCGATGGCTCAAACCGGGTGAAGGTGAACGCTTCGACATATTCTTCCAGCGGCACGCCGTATTGCAGGCCGATCGAGATCGCGATCGCGAAATTGTTCATCAGGCTTCGGAAGGCCGCGCCTTCCTTGTGCATGTCGACGAAAATTTCGCCGAGCGAACCGTCTTCATATTCGCCTGTCCGCAGGTAAACCTTGTGTCCGCCGACGATTGCCTTTTGCGTGTATCCCTTGCGCCGATGAGGCAGCTTCCGGCGCATGGTCCGTTGCTCGATAATCCGCTCGACAATTTTCTCGGCGAGCTTCGGTGCGGCGGCGTATGCCGTCTCCGAGTCGCCGATTTCATCGAGAAGATCGTCGTCGTCCAAAATGACGGTTTGCAGCGGCTGGCTTAGTTTCGAGCCATCGCGATAGAGGGCGTTCGCCTTGATGCCGAGGCTCCAGGACAACCGGTAGGCGGCCTTGCATTCGTCGATGGCGGCATCGTTCGGCATGTTGATGGTCTTGGAAATCGCACCGGTAATGAACGGCTGTGCCGCCGCCATCATCCGGATGTGGCTTTCCGTCGACAGGTATCGTTTGCCGATACGGCCGCAGGCGTTGGCGCAATCGAAAATCGGCAAATGGGCTTCGGCGAGATGAGGCGCTTGCTCTAGCGTCATGGCGCCGCAGCAATAGGTGTTGGCCTGGCCAATGGCCTCTTGCGAGAAGCCGAGCGCCTGTAGCATGTCGAATGACGGATCGTCGAGATCCGCCGTATTCAGACCGAGCGTTTCCGTGCAGAATTCCTCGCCCAGCGACCATTTGTTGAATGCGAACTTGATATCGAAACAACTGAGGAGGTTGTTTTCGATCGAGGCCAATTTTTCTGTCGTGAAGCCTTTGGCCTTGAGTGCCGCGTGATCGACTCCGGGCGCCTCGGCAAGGGTGCCGTGGCCAACCGCATAATCGACAATTTCCTCGATCTGGCTCGCATCGTAGCCGAGCCGTTGAAGCGCTTCCGGTACCGTGCGGTTGATGATCTTGAAATACCCACCGCCCGCGAGTTTCTTGAACTTGACCAGGGCGAAATCGGGCTCGACACCGGTCGTGTCGCAATCCATGACCAGGGCGATCGTGCCTGTCGGCGCAATCACGGTGGTTTGTGCATTGCGGAAGCCGTGTTTGCGGCCCAATTCGTAGGCCGTGTCCCACGCCGCCACCGCCGCGTCCGCCACTGCCGTTTCCGGGCAACTGCGATAGTCGAGTGCTACCGGCAGAACCGAAAGGTCTTCGTACCCGTCGGTCTCGCCTCTGGCGGCGCGCCGATGGTTACGAATTACCCGAAGCATGCTCTTGGCGTTTTCTTTGTGCCCGGGGAATGCACCCAGTTCAGCCGCCATTTCCGCGGAAGTCGCATAGGCGGTGCCGGTCATCAGGGCGGTGATCGCCGCGCAAAGCGCCCGACCTTCCGCGCTGTCGTAAGAAAGCGACGACGCCATCAGCAAGCCGCCGATATTGGCGTAGCCGAGACCCAATGTCCGGTATTCGTAAGATAACTGGGCGATTCGCTGTGACGGATATTGCGCCATCAGAACGGCAATTTCGAGCGTGATGGTCCACAGCCGTACCGCGTGCTCGAACGCCTCGATGTCGAATTCCCCTGAGTCCAGTCGGAAATTCATCAGGTTGATCGAAGCGAGATTGCAGGCCGTATCGTCCAGGAACATGTATTCGGAGCACGGGTTGGACGCGTTGATTCGGCCCGATGCGGCACAGGTATGCCAATCGTTGATCGTCGTATCGAACTGTACGCCGGGATCCGCACAGGACCAGGCGGCCTCACCGATTTGATCCCACAAGGCGCGCGCCTTGACGGTCTTCGCCACGGCGCCGTCCATACGCTGGATCAGCGGCCAATCCGCATCCGCGTCCACCGCCTTGATGAATTTGTCGGTAATCCGGATCGAATTGTTCGAATTCTGCCCCGACACCGTGAAATAGGCTTCCGAATCCCAATCCGTGTCATAGGTCTTGAAGTCGATCTCGGTGACGCCCTGACGGGCATACTGCAGAACACGCTGGATGTAGTTCTCCGGCACCATCGCCTTACGGGCGGCGATGACGGTTTTCTTCAGCGCAAGGTTCTGCTTTGGATCGAACCGGTCGTCGCTGTCGTCGTCATGTGCATTGCAGGCATGCAACACGGCGTTGAGATGAAGGTTGCAGACCTTCGATCCCGTTACCAGCGCGGCGACTTTCTGTTCTTCGACATTCTTCCAGTTGATGAACGCTTCCACGTCGGGATGGTCGATATCGAGACAGACCATTTTCGCCGCGCGGCGCGTGGTCCCGCCTGACTTGATCGCGCCCGCCGCCCGGTCGCCGATCTTCAGGAAGCTCATCAGGCCCGAAGAGCGGCCACCGCCGGACAGCGGTTCGTTTTCACCACGCAGGGACGAGAAGTTGCTGCCTGTGCCTGACCCGTACTTAAAAAGACGCGCCTCACGCACCCAGAGGTCCATGATGCCGCCCTCGTTCACCAAATCGTCTTCGATCGACTGAATGAAACAGGCATGCGGCTGCGGATGTTCATAGGCCGACTCGGAGGCCGACAGGCGGCCGGTCTGGAAATCTACGTAGAAATGGCCTTGTCCGGGGCCGTCGATTCCATATGCCCAGTGCAGCCCCGTATTAAACCATTGAGGCGAGTTGGGAGCCGCCATTTGATGGGCGACCATGTATCGCATTTCATCGTAATAGACCTTGGCGTCCTCTACTGAGTCGAAGTAGCCGCCCTTCCAACCCCAGTATGTCCAAGTGCCGGCCATGCGGTCGAAAACTTGTGTGGCGCGCATCTCGCTGCCAAAGCGCTCGTCTTCCGGCAGTTCCGCCAACGCCTTCTCATCGGGAACCTGACGCTGCAGCCACGCGGGAACGCCCTTTTCCCGGACCTTGCGCAGACGTTTCGGCACGCCGGCCTTGCGGAAATATTTCTGTGCCAGCACGTCGCAGGCGACTTGGCTCCAGCTCTTGGGAACCTCGATATCGTCCAGTTTGAAGACGACCGACCCGTCAGGATTGCGGATTTCGCAGTCGGTGCTGCGGAAATCAATATCCGCGTAAGGCGACCCCAGCCTTTTTGTGAAGCGTCGTTCTATGCGCATTCACGCAATCCCCCAAATACCGTGTCATGCCCGGCTGAAGCGCCGCCGGCTCCCACCAATTGTTCGTACGGAGATCTTGTATCGCCAATCTGTTTCACAGTGTTGATGACCCCCAACTTCCGCGCCCCCAGACGTCACGATACCTTCAGCTTGGCGCCGGATTGCATCAGTGACCCCTACATCTAGCGGGCAGGGGGATGTAAGCCACAGATTATTGAAGATTGCAATATATTTTGTGTCCAATAGTATTTCCGACACAATATTTAGCGGGAACCAGGGTCTACGCCATACTTGAACGGTATGGGCCTTGATTTGACTGTTGTTTTGCTAAATCAGGCCGCATCGGCGTATAGGGCACGGGGCGCACAGGCCGGAGAGTGTTGTTCTGGACGCCGATGGCGTCCGGTGCCATATTCCGGGCGGTTACGGAAGCGGGGTGTATGGAGAAGCCATGACAACCATGGTCACGCGGGTGATGACCTGGCTGCAAGGTGTGCAGGTGGGGCGGGATTCATTCGGAAACCGTTATTATCAGGAACGTGCGAAGCCGACCGGCCGTCGCCGTCGCCGCTGGGTCATCTATGCGCGCGACGACGACGCGAGTCGCGTGCCGCCGGCCTGGCATGCATGGTTGCATCACACCGCAGCGGAGATTCCGGACGACTCGGCAGAAGCGACTCGGCCGTGGCAAAAGGAGCACCTGCCCAACCAGACCGGCACCGCCCAAGCCTATCGCCCGCCGGGGCAC
Source organism: uncultured Rhodospirillaceae bacterium (assembly GCA_964469835.1). Lineage (GTDB taxonomy): Bacteria > Pseudomonadota > Alphaproteobacteria > UBA8366 > UBA8366 > JAOTYV01. The sequence goes on along the minus strand of CAYYBI010000364.1, from coordinate 2,948 downwards.
ACCCTGTCCGGGGGACATCGCGCAAAGGCGACGGGCGACTACGAGCCGTGGACTCCCAACTGACGAATGTTACCGCCGTCATGAGCAAGCAAACGCTGCACGCCCTGGTCGGCGCCGTCATCGTGTCACTCGGCGTCGTCGCGATCATCCTCAGCCAATCCGGCGGGCGGGGAACGTCTTCCAGCGGCTATGAGCTTATCGGCCGATACGGGGCGACCGACGGTGTTGCGGCTGGCACGAAGGTGTTGCTGGTCGGTATTCAAATCGGTGAGGTGACACGTCAGTATTATGACCGGCAGTCGCAGCGTGCTGTTCTGCATTTTACCATTCGTTCGGAAATAGAAATTCCGATCGATAGTGTCGCCTTGATCGTCAGCGACGGCATGCTCGGCGGCAAATACATCAAAATTCAGCCCGGCGGTGAATTGGAAATGATGCGTGCCGGAGAGACCTTTGAATACGTCCAGGATTCGATCGTTTTCGAGGAAATACTCGAAAAGGTAATTCTCAACGCGGAGCAGCGGCGCGGCGACGCCAAGGAGTCCGAGCCCGCGAAACGGCCACCCAACGAGGCGCGTTTTCAAGAGAAGTTGGAAAAATTGGGCGGGGCGGGAATTGTCCCTGGGTCCGCGGAGGTATTAAGAAACCTATGAAGCGCAATATCATCGAGACGGGGCTGGGTGCGATCGTAATAATAGCTGCGCTATCGTTCTTGGCATTTTCGTACAACCTCAGCGATCTTCGCCCGACCCAGGGCTATGACCTGATCGCCAAATTTAACGCGATTGACGGGTTGGCGGTCGGCAGCGATGTCCGTATTGCCGGCGTCAAGGTTGGCACCGTCATCGGCCAGTCGATCGATCAAAAGGAATACCGGGCGATTGTGACAATGAAGATCAAGCCGGATGTAAAGCTCGCGAAGGATACGATGGTACGCATTTCCAGCGCCGGATTGCTCGGCGGGAAATACATCAAGCTCGAACCCGGTGGAGCGCCCGACATCTTGAGCGCAGGCGGTGAGTTGACGAACACCAAGGATGTGATTTCGATGGAAGAGTTACTTGGCAAGGTAATCTTTCTCGTGACCGGTGAAGAGGGGGCAAAAAATTAGCGCATCCTCTGGCCTGCGGCAGTCAATCGGAGGATTGCTGGCGCTCCTCGCGATAGGCCTCGTCCCAGTGTCCGGGGCCCCCTCCGCCGCCGCCGCCGAGGGCGATACACTGGTGTTGCAGGGGCTCGACAAGGTCACGGCGCGCATCTGGACATTCGATGCGCGGATTGGTCAGGTCGTCCGGTTCGGCACGTTGGAAATCCGCCCGCGGTTTTGTAACCGAACGCCGCCGGAAGAGCCGCCGGAAACCTCCGCATTCTTGGATATCTACGAAGCCCGCATCGGCGAAGACCGAAACGATCTGTTCCATGGCTGGATGTTTTCCTCCAGCCCCGCATTGAATGCTCTGGAGCACCCGGTCTATGACGTGTGGGTCCTTGACTGCAAGGTGGCCGGCGGTGACCTGCCGTCGGATGCACCGTCCTCCGCACCGAAGTAAACCGGCGACTCAGCCAGACAGTGTGGACGTAACGTAGTCGGGATCTATATCCCGCACGAAGGTAGCCCGGGTTGCCAGAGCATCGCTCAACAAGATCCTGTATTCGCTGCGCGGTATTTCCTTGGCGCCGAACCCGGCCAGATGCTTGGTGATAAATTGCGTGTCGATGAAATTGTAGGCGCCGAGCTTCAAGGCTGCCGCCAGATATACCAGGGCGACCTTGCTTGCATCGGTATCGCGGCTAAACATGCTCTCGCCGAAGAAGATACCGCCCAGCGAAACGCCATAAAGCCCACCGGCGAGTTTGCCATTGCGCCAACATTCGATGCTGTGCGCATGGCCCATGTGATAGAGCGTTGAATAGAGTTCGATTATCCGGTCGTTGATCCAGGTTCGGGGCCTGTTGCCCGTTGCTTCTGCGCAACCTTCGATGATGGCTTCGAATTCGGTATCGAACGTGACCTCGAAGGCGCCTTGGCGAATCGTCCGCCGTAAGCGCCTTGGCACGTGAAATTCGTCGAGCAGAATTATGCCCCGCATGCGCGGGTCGACCCAAAAGAGCTCCGTATCGTTGCGATCTTCGGCCATGGGAAAAACGCCCACCGCATAGGCCTTTAGCAACATGTCCGGCGTCAGGTCGGGCATTTCCATGACGTTATCCGCGTGTTCAGTCGTCGGGGTCTCCCGACAACCAGGATTCAAGCCAGTGAATATTATATTCACCGTTCAGAAAAGACTGCTCGTTCATCAGGCGTTGGTGCAGCGGGATCGTTGTATCGATCCCGCCGATGACGAATTCCTCCAGAGCGCGCCGCAGACGCATCAGGCATTCGTTGCGGGTGCGGCCGTGTACAATCAGTTTCGCGACCAGGCTGTCGTAATGCGGCGGTACGGTATACCCGGAATACAACGCGGAATCGACGCGAATACCAAGCCCTCCCGGCGCGTGGAATTCAGTGACCTTGCCGGGCGACGGCACGAAGGTTTCCGGATTTTCTGCATTCAACCGGCATTCAATGGCGTGCCCGGAGAGTTCGATATCGCTTTGCGTGTATTCCAGCGCGCCGCCCGCAGCGATGCGTAGCTGTTCGCGCACAAGGTCGACGCCGCTGATCATCTCGGTAATTGGGTGTTCGACCTGAAGGCGGGTATTCATTTCAATAAAGTAAAATTCGCCGTCTTCGTACAAAAATTCAACGGTTCCGGCGCTGCGGTACTTTAGCTTGGACAGGGCGTTGACCACGGTCTGGCCAATCCGTTCACGAGTCTCGGCATTGAGCGCTGGCGACGGAGCCTCCTCCAAGACCTTTTGATGGCGGCGTTGCAGCGAACAATCCCGTTCGCCGAAATGCAGCACCGTTCCATTGCCGTCCCCCAGGACCTGGATCTCGATATGGC
>CAYYBI010000363.1:0-4620 GCA_964469835.1 uncultured Rhodospirillaceae bacterium | reverse complement strand
CCGACGTCGTCGGGGAGACCGGCTACGAACACGCCGAGAACAATGTGACGAACGACCTGGACCAGACCTTCAGCGGCTACAATGATCGGGTGAGACTTTCCGTCACGCAGAATTTGTTTAACGGATTTGGCGATTCCGCCCGACTGCAGGCAGCCCGGCTCGACGCCGCCGTGCTGGATGCCAAGCTCACGGCTACCAAGCAATCCCTCCTGCTTGAAGGCATTGCCGCCTACCTTAACGTGCTTCGGGAGAAGCAGTTGATCGACATCGCCCGGCTCAATGAACGCAATATCCAAAACCGGTTGCGGCTCGAGGATGAGCGGGTGCGGCGGGGGGCCGGTATAACCGTCGACGTTCTGCAGGCTAAGTCGCGGCTACAGATTGCAAAGGAACGCCGCGTTGCTTTCGAAGGCCGACTGCGGGCCGCGGAGGCCCAGTACCTGCAGGTGTACAATCGGCAGCCGGATGTGACCGCCATGGCGGCCGCGCCGCCGTTGGGGGTCACATTGCCGGCGAGCCTGGAGGATACATTGGCGCTGGCAAAAGCGAACAACCCGACGGTGCAGGCGGGTGAATTTACGGCGCGCGCCAATCGGGAACGTAGGATGGTTGCCAAATCGGAATACTATCCGACGGTCGATTTGGTGGGCGAGATCGAATATGAGGGCAACGCGAACGGCACGGACAACGATCAAGAGACCTATGGCGTCTTCGTGCGTGGTCGTTGGGAGTTTTTTTCGGGCTTCAAGTCGCGGGCGCGGATCCGTGCGGCCAACCGCACCTATGAAGCAAGTCAACGTACCTTGGATTTCAGCCATCGAAAGGTGGCGGAGGAAGTAAGACTTTCCTGGGAGAGTCTGAACACGCAGCGTCAACGGGTGGGATTGCTGGAAAATGCCGTGCGCATCGCGCAAGAGGTGTTACGGGCGCGGCAGCGACTCCGTAAGGCAGGCAAGGAAACCGCCTTGAACGTTCTTGATGCCGAGGGCGAAGTCTTCAACGCGCAAATCAATTTCGTTGAGGCGTTGTTCGATTCAAAGATCGCTGTATTCCGTGTCATCCGATCGAGCGGCCTGCTGAACGAAAAGACGCTCGGGTTGGAGAGCGGTTAGGCACCGCCGATCCGGGCTGTCGCTTAGCGTGCCGGGGCCAGTTCAAACATCATGAGGATGGTGCGCTGGAACACGGAAAAATTATCATCTGAGATGAGATAAACAAGCGTCTGGCCCGCCGATCCCTGCCGGGTCGCGATGCCTTCCATATTGTCTACCGTCAGCGACCCCTCCAGGGTTGCGACGATTTCTCCGCGGATGCGGCCCCCCGGTTTGAGTTGGCTCGCTGCCAGGCGGGTTATCCGCGCGCGCACGCCGCGCGGTAATGTGAAAATATGTTCGAGTAGCAGAACATCGCAATTGGCAAGTGTCGCGGCGCCGGACGGCCTGAAATCGGCGGAGCCGTCAGGCCGGTACAGATATTCGATATCATGCCATTGGGCGTTGAACCCGATCCAGCCTCTTAAGCTATCTCGCCGCACGTGCAATCCCTCGGAAAGCGCGAACAAACGACCGTCGCAGAGCGTGGTAAGCGCTTCAATGCCCTTATTGCGTGATTGTGACGCCACGCCCGGCGGCGCCCCGGCGCGGCGCGGCGAACCGGAAAACGGCGTATGCCGATTGCCGGGATACCGGACGATGCGATGACGGCGTTCGAAGGCGACGAACAGTCCGCCGTCCCGGCCGAGAGCCAGCGATTCAGCGTCTCTCCGTCTCCCCTTGACCCGCTTGCCGTTCGGCCGCCGGAGCGGGCCGATCTTTACGCCGTTGAGGTTCGTCAACGTACCATTGTGATAGTGCAGTCGCGCCGTGACCCAGTGGCCCCGGTCGGATACCGCGATCATTCGCGTGCCGTCCGCTGAAATATGTAAGCCGGATAAGCCGCCGAAGCGTTGATCTGGTGAGACGATCACCAAGCCGCCTCGCCAGATCAGATTGTCGACCCGGTCGCGGTACGGGTCGTCCGGGTCGAGCGGTACTTGATAGACGGTGACTGTTTCAGCCGCCACGGGCATGCCGAGAAATATTATCAAGAATAAACAAGATATTATTGCACGCATGATTTATCGATTATCTGGGTTATTATTAGAATACGTTAGGTTAATCCGGCTAATATTGCTTATTGGAACAAAGTGTATTCGAGTGTTATTTATAGTATATTTAATTTGTCCATTATCCACATTTGGTAGTTCCATGATTATCAGGTGTCGCTACATGAGTATTAATATTTTTATTGTAAAAGACATGCTATGAGTTGCGTAATAGGTCTAATTTGGTGGCCGCAACGGGGTGGGCCATCGCGTACTCGGAGGGCGGCGAATTGAGCCGCCGGCAAAGGGAACGGCGCATGCCGGCTATCATTGGTTTGGTCTTCGGTGGATATGCGTTCCTCGTGCTTCTGCTCTTCGTGGCACAGCGGAATATCCTTTATCATCCATCGGAAATGCGGCCAAAAGCGGCTGATTTCGGCGTTCCGGAAATGCAGCAAATCGACATTCCCGCACCGGACGGCGTCAAACTCTACAGTTGGTGGCGGCCACCGCAGCGTCCCGACAAGACGACCATCGTGTATTTCCACGGGAATGCTGGTCACATTGGCGATCGTGCCTTCAAGGCCCGTGCCTATCTGGACGAAGGCTACGGCGTCATGATGGTGAGTTATCGCTACAATGCCGGCAGCGGAGGGAGACCGAGCGAAGACGGGCTCTACGCGGATGGCCGGTCCGCCTATAATTTCGTGATGGCGCAGGATGTGCCATCGGATCGGATCGTCCTGTATGGTGAATCTCTGGGATCCGGCATTGCCACCAAATTGGCTGCGGAAAATGAAGTCGCGGCAGTGGTTTTGGAAGCGCCCTACAGCAGCGTAACGGATGTCGCGCAAAGCCATTATTGGTACACGCCGGCGCGGTGGATATTGCTCGACAAATTCGAGTCCAGTGACCGCATTGCCGAGATCGGTGCGCCGTTGCTGATATTTCACGGCAGTGCGGATCGTACGATACCGATCCGATTTGCGGAAAAGTTGTTCGCGGCGGCGGTCGAGCCGAAGGAACTCAAAGTGGTTCCGGGCGGCGGGCATGCGGATCTCTATGATTTTGGTGTCGCCCGGAATGTCTTGGAATTTTTAGGTCGGCACATCGCGGGCTGATGTTCCCTTAGGCGCTCAGCGCATCGAGGGCTTGCGGCGTGTCGATATCGACGAGCACCGCATCGTTGCTCATCTCCACTTCGCAGACTAAATCCGGATACTGGCCGATCAGGTAGCGCGCGCCGACATCGCCCGAAATTTCTTGAATTTCGGCGAAGAACTGGCGTCCGATAAGCACCGGGTTGCCGCGTTTGCCGCGCCAGGTCGGAATACAGATCGAGCGGCCCTCAACCGGATTGAAGGCGGCAATCAGACGATCTATTTGTTGCGGGCTGATGCGTGGCATGTCGCCGAGGCAGACGACGACACCGTCAATGTCGTCCGGCAGCGTGGCGACGGCGCGCCGAATTGACGTGCTGATACCATCGGCATAATCCGGATTGTCGATAAAGGATACCGTATCGCCGGCCAGCGCCGCGCGCACTGCCTGGGCCTCATGCCCAACGACCACATAGACCGAGTCCGCCTGTGAATCTCGCGCCGCCTCGACGGCCCATTGGACCATCGGTTTACCATCGACCGGCTGCAGCAGCTTGTTGAGCGGTCCCATCCGCCGCGACTGGCCGGCGGCCAGAATGAGCGCCGCAATGCGCGCCGCATGTTGGGCGGCCGGGCGCTGTTCTCCGGCGGTTCTGGGTTGCGGCCGGCCGGGAATTTCCTTGAGTAGCCCGCCGACGCCCATCGCCATAATGTCCGTGGACGCCAAGGGCAAATTGGCGCAAAACCGTTGCAGCACCCAGTCGACCCCATTGAATTTCGGCGATCGGGCACAGCCTGGCAGGCCGACCACGGGCGTGTCGGCGATCTTGGCGACCATGAGCAGATTACCGGGGTCAACCGGCATGCCGAAGTGTTCGATGACGCCGCCGCTCTGCACGATCGCTGCAGGCACGACATCGCGCCGATCCGTGATCGCGGACGCGCCGGCGATGAGGATAATGTCGGCTGTGTCGTCCTGAACCTTGCCGATCGCGTCCGCGAGCGCGCCAATCTCGTGGGAACAGCGTGACTCGCCGGTCAGCGTGCTGCCGAGCGTTTGCAGGCGTGCTTCCAGGACATCGCGGGTTTTGTCGAGAACCGTTTCCTTGGTGCCGGCAAGGCGCGTCTGAATCAGGCCGATCCGTTTCGGCTGCAGCGCCGCGACGCGGATCAGGCCCTCCGGGATTCGTGCCGTCAGCGCCTCGCATTCGGCAACGATTTTGGCGGGCGCGGAAAACGGAATGACCTTGATCGTGGCGACGATCTGTTTCGCAGCGACCAATTCCCAGCGGGGCAGGGTCGCGACGGTAATCGCCTCATGGATCAGGTTCAGCGCCTCGATCTGCGGATCTATCACGGCTATGCCTTGCGAGTCGGCGACCAAGTTTACCCGGCCAGTAAACGCCGAGGTTGCACGCAATCCAGCGCCCCGAACCG
>CAYYBI010000362.1:0-9384 GCA_964469835.1 uncultured Rhodospirillaceae bacterium | reverse complement strand
GACCGGCTTGACCAGACAAAGGGGCGCGCAATGGCGCATATGACCGACAGGATCAACGTCGAAAACGTGGAGGCGCTGGCGTCCAACTTGCGAGATGCAACCAAAGACAACAGCCGGTGGCGGCGCAGAGAGTGCATCAATCTAATTCCATCAGAGCAGCCGGTCTCGTCCTATGTAGAGACCTTGAGCGCGGCGGACCCGTCGGGAAGATATAATGAATATAGGTGCCCGAAGGCCGAAGGACCCGAGACACGTTACTACAAGGGCACATCGTTCATTATGGAGAAGGAGAATGAGCTTAAAGCCGCGTTGCGGTCATTCTTCGATTGTGCCCAGGCCGAGGTGCGCATCATTAGTGGCCAGATGGCCAACGACACGGTTTACGACGCCTTGAAGCAATTCCGGAACCGTGGTCGGCGGGGCGAAGAGCCGCGCCTGCTCGGGCCCGTCCTGGTCCACGACCTAATCTTGGGCGGCCACCTTAGCGCGCAGCCGATGGGAGCATTGAAGAACTATGTCGCGGTCGATCACGAGACCGGCCGACCTCGGGTCGTGCATTTTCCCGCCTGCAGCGACAACCCCTATCGCGTCGATGTCGAGCGGACGAAGCAACTCATCTTGGACACGCGCCCAGAGCTGCTCGTTTTTGGTCGTAGCGTCATCGTGCATCGGGAGCCAGTGAAGGAGATCACGGATTTTATTCTCGCCGAATTTGGCGAGGACAATCCCGACCGGCCCTTGATCATGTACGATGGGTCGCATGTGCTCGGGTTGCTGGGAAACGCGTATCAAGATCCGTTGAAGGAGGGCGCCAACGTTGTTACCGGATCGACGCACAAGACGTTCTTTGGTCCGCAACGTGGAATAATCCTCAGCAATGTTGCGCCGGGATCGATTTTCGAGGAGCTGTGGCATTACATAGAGACGCGCACGTTTCCCGGGCACGTTAGCAACCATCATTTGGGGACGATGCTGGGCCTACTCGGCGCAACTTACGAAATGCTCAAGTTCAAGGATGCATACCCGGGCCAAGTCATCAAAAATGCCAAGGCTTTCGCCCAAGCGCTCCACGAGCGAGGATTGGATGTCGAAGGCGATTCCGGTTGTATGTTCACGGAAACGCACCAGGTGCTTCTCCGGTTCGTGCCTGGCACGGGCGACCGAGCGGCAACCCTTTTGGAATCGAACAATATCATTACCAACCCGCAGGCGCTGTTCGACGACACGAGCTTCGCCGCGGCAAGTGGCGTCAGGATGGGGGTGCAGGAGATGACGCGATACGGCATGACCGAGACGGGTTTTCATGCGCTAGCGGAATTGATGGCCGAGATCATCGGTCATGGCGACAACCGGCCGGACGGCTTCTGGCGGGATGCGGTAAAGCGCCTGAGGGCGGAATTCACCATGATGCAGTACTGTTTCTGAACGCAGAGCTTATCCCCGATAAACAGGGCAGGTCATTTCCATGGCCCGGAAGACCGCTTTTGTAACCGGCTCAACGGGCTTCTTGGGACTGAACCTCGTTGAACAGCTGACCCAGGCAGACTGGGATATCGTCGCGCTGCACCGGCGTAGTTCGAATCTAAGTTATCTGCGCAAGTTCCCTGTTGAATTGGTAGAGGGCGACCTTACTAGCCTCGTCTCGTTACGGCGGGCGATTCCACAGGGCATCGACGCAGTGTTTCACGTTGCAGCTGACACTTCGATGTGGTCCCGCAACAATGCGCGCCAGACCGAAACGAATGTTGCTGGGACGGCCAACGTGCTGGAGGCTGCGCGTCAGGCGAAAACCCGACGGTTTGTACACACCTCGACCTGGAATACCTATGGGCTGGAGCAGGGAGAGATAAGCGAGACATGCCCGCAGCTGGGTGGGAGTTCCTGGATCAACTACAACCGGACCAAATTTCTGGCCGAGGAATTGGTGCGAGATGCTGCTAAAGATGGTCTGGATGCCGTGATCATTAATCCGTGCCACATCATGGGGCGATATGATCGATATGGTTGGGCACGGATCATCATTGATCTGTGCAACAGGTGGATTCCCGTTGCACCTCCCGGCGCTGGAACCTTCTGCCACGCTCAGGAGGCGGCAAGAGCGCATATAGCCGCAGTAGAGCGAGGCAAAGCGGGCCGGAACTATCTCCTCAGTGGCGATTTTGCTTCGCTTCTCGACGTGCTTCGCACCATCGGGGAGATCGCGGAATGCAGGGCCCCGAAGCGCACACTGCCCGCCCCCGCGTTCCGCCTTGCAGCACGCCTCAACGTAATGCTGATCTCCGTCATGGGAAAGGAGCCCGAACTGACGCCCGAAGGCGCCGAAATGGTTTGCGCTAGTGCGAGAGTGATCTCGACGCGGGCGCAACAGGAACTTGGCTATGAGCCCGCGCCGCTCCACACGGCAATTCGAGACAGTTACGCTTGGTTGAAATCTCATGGCCTTTTGAGGTTATGAATCCACCGTCGGCGTCGCATCTAGCCCGCTAGGTTTGCAGCGTCGTCATTTTGCGGGCTGGTCGCCTATCGACGGACCGAGCGTCTTGATGTGCTGCCCGGTCGATGGGCAGTTTCAAGCTGAATTTAAGAATTCCTGATCTCCCAAGAGTGGCAACTTCCCGTCGCCTCAACCGGGTGCCTCAAGGTCTATCTTCAACGACAAAAGCTGCAGCAGGTCCTTCAGCGTCACCACACCTACAAGGCGGCCGCCCTCTGCCACCATAAGACGGCTGTTCCCAGTTATCTGCATCTTCGTAAGCGCGTTAACTGCATCGTCATCCGACGATACCACGTTCTGCGTCGAGCACGGCGCAAAGATGTCCCCGACGGTAACGTTCTGTTCGGACATGCCCCTCTCCGAGATTGAGCGACTAGCACATCACCTTAATATTCCGCTGTAAACCGATCCACCGAATGTCGTCTACGGGTCAAAAGCGGAAGTCGCGTGCGGTCGCTGGAATGTCCGCTCTTGAGGGTAAAGCGGACTCAATATGAAGCCATGTGAAGGTCCGCTTATAGCCAAGAACCGACATCAGGGCTTAATTCCTATTGTCGGCATCGGGCGCTAAAACCCGATTGCGGAGCGCTCGAAACGACATACTCGCTGCGGATCTATCGTCGATACGACCTATTTCTCGCCATGCAGTTTCGCGCGAGCGGCATCGACCGCATGTTTCAGCTCTTCGATGGCCGTATCGATACCGCCACGGATATGCTGCCATCCGTGCTCGCTGGATTCCTTCAACTCCTTCACGAGGTCGTCGAGGTGGTGGCGCTTCTCCTTCAACTGGCGGAGGGCTTCCAAGTGCGACTCCATCGAGGTCGACTCGGTCGACTCCAGGTGCGCTTCATGGTGTTCGATCGACTCGTAGAGCGACTCGATCCGGACATGCACTTGTTCCTCATAAGTATCCCTTGCCGGCATTCTATCCTCCAGGCTATCGCTTCAACTTTATCCATAAAAATACTGCAAAACCCGGGCTATCTTTTTGATCCAGATCAGGTTCGAGCGGGGATTAAGAACGGGATCAGGCCCGTGGCGGTGTGCCGCGATCCTCGGCCGCGCTCGCAGCAGCATAGTCTCGATAGCTAGATCGCAAATTGGAATCGCATCGCAGTTGTCCGTTTTGGGTCAGGATCGGAAGTCGGGCACGACCGCCTATAAAGTCTGCTTCCAGCCATAAAGCAGACAATATTCGGAGCAAAGCGGACATTGGCGTGTATGGGCGTAGCCGGTTTTTGAAACGCTCGCATCAGATTGATGCAGCACGTCCTTGAACAGGTTCCACTCTAGATTTAAGCCTGTGCGAGGCTAGAATCGCATAGTTGCCGTTATGGATTTCTTCGACGATTCTACCCAGCATTTTTTATCCGTCCAATTCGTGATCCACAACACTTGTTCGTTGCCAGATGCTACGGCACCCGGCGCTTTCCGAGCTGTGGGTAGTGTAACAACGCCCATCGGAAACCGAGGTTGGCGTTGAACCGGGTACCAAGCAAAAAAAACCTGCCGATATTCATTGATTGACCCGGTGGTGAGCGAACGACCTTCCATCGGATTCCAAGTTTAGAGGAACGACATCTCCACTAAGAGTCGTCGTCGGCCGCAGCCGGTCGCCCGATAAAATTTCTAACCCTTGATGCAAACCCGCGGTTCCAGTCTGGCGACATTGCGGGCCAAACCAGCCTTTTCAGCCGCATCGACAACTTGGTGTACGTCCTTGTAGGACCCCGGCGCTTCTTCGGCGACACCGCGCAAGGACGGGCTGCGGACGATGATGCCCTGTTCCGCCAGGGAATCAATAAGCTCCCGCCCATGCCATTTCTTTCGAGCCTGGCGGCGGCTCATTTGCCGTCCGGCGCCGTGACAGGCCGAGCTGAATCCTCGGTCCTCGTTGCCCTCCTCGCCGACCAACACGTATGAAGCGCTCCCCATCGTACCGCCGATAAGCACCGGCTGGCCGATGGGTTGAAGCGCAGCGGGGAGATCGGCATGGCCCGGTCCGAAGGCGCGCGTTGCGCCCTTGCGGTGGATGAAGACGGGCCTCCAATCGCCGTTGCAGCGGTGTTCTTCGACCTTGCAGGTGTTGTGCGACACGTCGAAGAGAAGTTCGAGGGCCGCATTCGGGAAAAGGTCGGCGAACACTTCGCGCGTCAGATGGCTGATAATTTGGCGGTTCGCCAAGGCGCAATTGATGGCCGCCCGCATGGCGCCGAGATAGCGCTGCCCTAGTGTCGAGTTGATCGGGGCGCAGGCGAGTTCCCGGTCCGGGATCTCTATGCCATGCTCCACCGTCGCAAGTGCCATATCGCGCAGGAATTCTGTGCCGATCTGATGGCCCAGACCGCGCGAGCCGCAGTGAATGCTGACCACGGCCTGGCCGGTCTTGAGGCCGAATGTCTGCGCCGCCGATGCATCATAGATTGCGGTGATCTCCTGCACTTCCAGGTAGTGGTTCCCCGAGCCGAGTGTGCCCATCTCCTTGCGCTGGCGCTGGCGCGCTTTGGCGGACACATTTTCCGGAACGGCGCCGGACATGAGTCCGTGTTCCTCGATGCGGGTAAGATCGACTGCGCGGCCATATCCTTTGTCGACGGCCCAGGAGGCGCCACCTGCCAACATCCCGTCCATTTCTTCCTCTGGCAGGACGATGCGGCCGGTGCTGCCGACACCAGCGGGGATATTTTTGAACAGGGCATCGGCCAAAGCGCGTTTGTTGCTTTCGATCTCATCCGCGGCCAAGCCTGTCAGCATGGTCCGTACGCCGCAGGAGATATCGAAGCCGACGCCGCCGGCGGAGATGACCCCGCCAAGATCGGGATCGAATGCGGCGACACCGCCGATCGGAAAGCCGTAACCCCAATGGGCATCGGGCATAGCATAGGCTGCCTTTACGATGCCCGGGAGTGCGGCAACGTTAGTAATTTGCTCGCGAACCTTGTCGTCCATGTCCTGGAGCAGGGATTCGTCCGCATAGATGATCGCCGGTACACGCATCGCGCCGGATTTCGGGATGCGCCATTCGAATTCACCGACGCGCTCAAACGACGAAATTTCCATGTCCATTGCCCCGACATTGTGCCTGTTGTGGCGTGTCAGACATCGACGACGCATTGCGCCAACCATTGCCCCGTTTCGCATCGTTTGACGCACAGATCCGTCAGTGTCGCTCCCTTCACCTCGACTGCTGGCGCGTGCCGCGCCACATCGGTGGGCTCGCCCCATGCGGTGGCGCGAAGGTTGCTGTTGTCGATGCGTACGGCAAAGCGGCCGAACAACATGTTCCGCGTTGCCATCTCGAAAATCAGCGCGTTCAGCCAATCCACGAGCAGTATTTCATCATTCGGCGCAGTGCAGCGGATTTCGACAGCCTCTTGCGGGTCGACACGCGAAAGATCGCAAATTACCGAAACGAGCGCGATTGCAGCCTGCTCGAAGGCAACGTCCAAGGTAGGCCCGATGCCGCGCACTCCGATATCTGCTTGGTGGCAAAAATGTTCCCATCGTCGTTCATTCACCACAGGCCTCGTCCACCGCGACCGCGCGAACCGCTTGTTGGTCGAACGCGGCTCACAAATGCTCCTTATCCCATTCTTCGCAACTCACGCCGAGCTGAGAAAGGGCCTCCTGGAGGTAGTCGCTCAGTAGGGGCATGCCCAAGAGATAGACCGCCGTTTGCTCCGTATGCCGTTCGCTGGCGGTTGCGTTCGCCTCGTCCCATTCCTCGGCGGAGAATTCTCCGCGACCCAGCCAAGCAAGGGCCACGAGCGCGCTCTGTTCGTCAACGTCCAGCGATTCGATAAGTTCCTTTAATTCCTCATACGTATTGTCGTCGGCACTGCTTGCAAGAATTCCGCGGAACCCGTCATCCGTGGCGTTTGAACCCGGATTGTCTTCCACCGGCGCCTCCTGTGCGCTGAACTCCCGTGCTTTCACGCTGATGAAATAAGCCGTCTCAGGGTTGATGATTAGATTCTCGACCATAGTCCGCGCCTCAACGCTTGTTCGGCATGCGCGTTAATTGAATTTGGCGGCCGTGCTTCGCGCATTGACATCGCTCAAGCAATCCGATGCCAGCGGTGGCGGCGAAACGCCTGTGATTTGAAACAATCGAAATGGGATTTTGAAACTGTGTCACCGCTACTAGAGAAAGCACGTAACTACATCGTTGACTTAATCAATCTCAGCGCCAATCCGCGGTCGGTTTGCACCGATCGCAAATACGTTTGCCTGCCCACTCGCACTTTCAGATTTACGGTCAGGTCGGTGCCAATCCTCGGGCGATGGCTTTGGCCGCTTGGCCCGCCAACAGAGGGGTTAGGCTGGTGCCGGCCGCCAAAACCCATCCGGTGAAACCCGGGTCGGAAAGGGCTAGGATCGAGGACAATCCGGGCGCATAGATTGCTGAGACGATCAGCGTTGCGCACAGCGCCAAGGCCGCCCAAATAAATGGATTGCGTGTCACCTCGTTCAGCAGCAGTTTGGACCCTTGATCCCGCATGTTGAACACATGCCAAAGTTGGGCGAAAGCCAGGGTGAGGAAGGCGACCGATATTGCGGTATCTGCGCTCATATCGAGCCAGAACAACGACAGCGTGAATGACGCAAGCGTTGCGATCGTAATGCTTGCGGCGTAAGCGCCGATCAACAGCCAGCGCTGCGCATCCACAATCGGTTCCGCCGGATCTCTTGGTGGGCGGCACATGATGTTGGGCTCGCCTTCCCCGACACCGAGCGCGAAGGCGGGAAACACATCGGTTATCAGATTGAGATAGAGGATCTGTAGCGGCAAGAGTGGCAGGGGGAGGCCGCTCAAGGTCGCCACACCGATAATCAGAATCTCGCTTAGATTGCACGACATCAGATAAACGACGAATTTGCGGATATTGCCGAATATGATTCGGCCTTGCTCCATAGCCGCGACGATCGAAGAAAATGAATCGTCCCGCAATACCATGTCCGCTGCCTCGCGGGCGACCTGCGTCCCCCGCTGACCCATCGCGATGCCGATGTCCGCTTTCTTGAGTGCCGGCGCGTCGTTGACGCCGTCTCCAGTCATCGCGACAACGGCGCCGTTCGATTGATAAAGTGAGACAAGATCGAGCTTTGTCTTGGGGCTGATGCGCGCGAATATTATGGAATCCATAACCCGTTGGCGGTCATCTTCGGACAATTCGTCGAGGTTCCCGAGGTCACTGGCCTCGATGGCGTGGGCGTCCTCATCTTTGATAAGGCCCACGTCCCGCGCGATCTTGCTTGCCGTCTCCGCATGGTCGCCCGTGAGCATGACGACGCGCACGCCCGCCTTCCTGCAGGCGGCGATGGCGTCCGAGACACCGGATCTTGGCGGATCGAGCAGCCCGACAAGGCCGAGCAAGGTAAGACCCTGATATGGCGCTTCTTGCTCGGAGTTCGCCTCTTTGGTGGCAAGCGCCAATACGCGAAAACCGTCGGCGGCCAAGTCTCGGCTGCGTCGTAGCCATTCCGCACATCCGGCTTCATCAATGGTTTCGACACCCCCCGAAGACAGGACTCGCGAACAATGTCCGATGACGGCCTCGGGCGCGCCTTTGACCGCGACCAGAAATCCGCCGGCCGCACGATGGATCGTGGCCATCATTTTCGTTTCCGTCGTGAAGGCTTCTTCTCGAAGTTCTGGCAATTCCCGTAACAGGGCCGATCGCTCGAGACCGGCCTTTCGTCCGACGTCGAGCAGGGCGAGTTCCATAGGGTCCCCGACCCCTTTCGATCCGCTTTGTCCGTCGTCGTCGTACAGGGATGCATTGTTGCACAGCACGGCGACGCGCAGGGCGGCATGCAGCGGCTCGCATTTCCGGGGATCGATTGGCGTGCCCTCAAGCTCGAATGCAGAACCGTCCGGCGCCGGTCGTCCGGCGACGCCGACGGCGCCGTCGGGCAGCACAAGTCGTGCGACCGTCATGCGATTTTCGGTGAGCGTCCCGGTCTTATCGGTCATCACAACGGTTGTCGCGCCCAGTGTTTCGACTGCGGACAGCCGTTCGATTAGGGCGTTTCGGCGGGCCATGCGCCACATGCCGCGCGCCAGCGCCACCGTCGCGACGATTGGAAGGCCCTCGGGTACGGCAGCGACGGCCAGCGCGACCGCGGTCTGAACCATCGTCAGGAACGCCCGACCGGCATGAACCCCGAGACCCGCTATCAGCACCGTTAACGCGAGTGTGGCCCAAACGAGTTGGCCGCCCAGCCGGTCCAGCCTCTTCTCCAAGGGAGACATTTCGGCCTCGGCGGCTTGCGCCATTTCGGCTATCTGACCGAGTTCCGTCGCCATGCCCGTCGCGACAACGGTTCCCGCACCGGAGCCGCGTGTAATGGCGGTACCCTTGAACGCCATGTTTGTCCGATCGGCGGCGATGGTCTCCGGCTGCAGCGGCTCAATGGTCTTGGCAACGGGAACGGATTCCCCGGTCAGCGTCGACTCGTCGCATTGGAGGTTCGCCGCTTCGATCAGGCGAAGGTCGGCGGTCACGATATCGCCGCCTTCGAGGAGCACGATATCGCCTGGCACCAGTTCTTCGGCCGGAATTTCCAAGACCGCGCCGCCCCGCCGTACTTTTGCGGTTACCCTGGTGAGACGGCGAAGCCCCTCCATGGAGCGAACCGCCTTAATTTCCGTAGCGAACCCAATCGCGGCGTTGATTGCCAGCACAGCTAGAATCGCAGCGGCCTCGGTCGCTTCCCGAAAGTAAAATGACAATCCGGCGGCAGCGGCGAGCAACCACACGATTATACTGTTGAACTGCTCAACGAGGATGCGCCAGACATTCGTGCGTTTGGCCCGCAGCAATCGGTTTCGACCGTGCTCTCGTCGGCGTTGCCTGACCGCTCTGGCGCTCAATCCAATCTCT
>CAYYBI010000361.1:0-17853 GCA_964469835.1 uncultured Rhodospirillaceae bacterium | reverse complement strand
GGGGTCAATAGCACGGTCGGGTAGTCCAGCGGAAGCATATGGCGTCCCGCCGAATTGTTGCTAACATACGCTTGCTCAGGGTGTTGTAGCCGTCTATAACCCGGCGGCTCCGAAAAGAACGAAACAATCGAGGAAACGGTTCGAAATGGCTGTCGAACGAACGTTGTCCATTATCAAGCCCGATGCCACCCGCCGAAACTTGACCGGTCAGATAAATGCCCGATTTGAGGAGGCCAGCCTTCGGATTGTCGCCCAGCGGCGTATCCGGATGTCGCAGGAGCAGGCGGAAGGCTTCTACGCGGTTCACAAGGATCGCGCCTTTTTCAACGATCTGTGCGAGTTCATGTCGTCCGGACCCGTGGTCGTGCAGATCCTGGAAGGCGAGAATGCGATCGTCCGCAATCGCGAGATTATGGGGGCGACCAATCCGACGAACGCCGATGACGGCACAATTCGTAAGGATTTCGGCGAATCAATCGAAGCCAATTCCGTGCATGGGTCCGACAGTCCGGAAAATGCCGCGGTGGAAATCGCGTACTTCTTCAGTCTACTGGAAGTGGTCGGCTAAACACCGAAGCCGGCATGCGCGCAGGGCCGACCTCATCGAAGACGCTGCCGGCGGGTCGGGGCGGCGGGCGAAAACGCTAGGTGAGCGTCAGCGCCATAATCGCAAGTAAAATGGCGATCGCAATAGAGCCATAGAGAAAAAGCTTGGTCACCCGGTCCCAGGTGTCCAGGTTTTCCCGTGGCGCCCGGAGATGTTGCATTTCCTGTTCCATATTGAATTTCCTCGATTGCTGAAATCCACCGTCTAGAGCGATTTCGTGGAGAGTGGGCCGGCGCGATTCCGCGCTGGCGGAACGACCTATTGGTTGATCCCTAGGTATATCGCCGCGTTCGAATTCGCAAGAGGGTGCTTATTCGCCGCTTGGGTTGACCAATGCCGCCGGATTTGGGGCCGTACCCGTTGTTTCGGCGACCGTGCCGGCGATTTTCACCCGTCCTTCGGCGATCAGGCGCAGCGCCAGCGGATAAATCACGTGTTCCATCTCAAGGATTCGGGCCGCGAGTGTGTCTTCGTCGTCGCCGGTCAACACGGGCACAGCTGCCTGTGCGATGATCGGGCCACTGTCCATCGCCGGTCGCACCACATGAACGGTGCAACCGGCGAGCTTGACGCCCGCTTCCAGGGCATCCCGCTGCGCATGCAGCCCCTTGAAGGCCGGTAGAAGGGAGGGATGCACATTCAGCACCCGGTCGTTCCAACCCTCGACGAATTCGGCGGTTAACAGCCGCATGAAACCGGCGAGACAGACGATCTCCGCGCCGGCGGCACGAAGCTTACTGTCGAGCGCGTCGTCAAAACTACGGCGATCGGGGTATTCCCGATGGTCGATAACGGCGGTGGCGATGCCGGCCGCTTCGGCGCGCCGAAGACCGGCGGCTCCCCGGTTATTGGAAATCACAAGGACGATAGATGCCGGGAAATTCGCTGTTTCGCAGGCGTCGATCAGTGCTTGGAGATTGGAGCCCCGGCCGGAAATCAATACGCCGACCTTGAGCCCGGCCGTCATGATATGGCTCCGTTCTCGATGAGAACTGCGTCGTTGCCGTCGCGTGGGACGATATGGCCGATGCGGAAAACTTCCTCGCCCGCGCTCTCCAGGGCGTCCGTTGCCTGGTCCAAGGCCTCCGGCGGGATGACGATCGCCATGCCGATTCCGCAATTGAAGGTCCGGCGCATCTCGGCCGACGCGATACCGCCCGTATCGGCAATCCAGTCGAAGACGGCGGGGCGTGGCCATGCGGCCTCGTCGATCTTGGCGCAAAGGCCGGTCGGCAGGACACGGGGCAGGTTTTCGACCAAACCACCGCCGGTAATATGGGCAATGGCATGGATGCCGCCGGTTCCCACCGCGCGGATCGCGGCGAGCACGCTCCGGACATAGATCCGAGTCGGCGTCAGCAGGGCGTCGCCGAGCGTTCTCCCGGTTGCGAAGGGCGCAGGATCGTCATAGGACAGCCCACTAGCGGTAACCACCTTACGCACCAGCGAAAACCCGTTGGAATGGACGCCACTGGACCCTAGGCCGAGAATGACGTCGCCGTTCTGAACCAAATCGCCGGTCAACACGCCGTCGCGTTCGACCGCCCCGACCGAAAATCCGGCCAGGTCATAGTCGCCGGATTTGTACAAACCCGGCATTTCCGCCGTTTCTCCGCCGATCAGGGCGCAATTGGCCTGCCGGCAGCCCTCGGCGATTCCGGCGACAACGCCGCTCGCCATCGTGGGCTCGAGCGCGGCGGTCGCAAAATAATCCAGGAAAAACAAGGGTTCCGCGCCCTGCACGATGAGATCATTGACGCACATGGCAACGAGATCGATGCCAATGGTGTCGTGCTGGCCGGCCAAAATCGCAATTTTGAGTTTTGTGCCAACACCGTCGGTCGCGGCGACCAGGACCGGATCGGTGAACCCCGCGGCTTTGAGGTCGAATAGCCCCCCAAATCCGCCCAAAACCGTGTCTGCGCCGGGTCTGGTCGTGGAGCGGGCGTGCGGCTTGATCAATTCCACCAATCGGTTCCCGGCGTCAATATCGACGCCGGCTTCCTTATAGGTGATGCCGCCGGGAATCCGATTGCGGGCTATAGCGTCCTCGCCGCTAAATCTGTATATATCGGGGCGCCGAAGATACCCCATCCGTCAGTGAATGCAATGCACCATATGCGTGGAATCGGACGTCTCCTTGCCATCGCTACAATCTTCCCGCTCTTGGTTGGATCGGACGTGGCGTGGGCGGCAGATATATACACCGTCGCCGATGTTCCGGTCGACGAGCGGGCGAACGACGAGGTCTCTGCGAAGACCAACGGTCTCGCCAAAGCGCAGGCGGCGGCCCTTCGGACGCTGTTCGAACGCCTGACCCAGAGGATCGACCACGAGCGGTTGCCGCCGGTTTCCGAGGAAATGGTCTCGCGGGCGCTTCGCGATTTTTCCGTGTCGAAGGAACGGTTCGGCGGCGGTCGTTATTTGGCCTCGCTCAGCGTGCGATTCCGGCCCGAAGGTGTTCGCACTATGCTGCGATCCGCGGGTATCCCCTATGCCGAGGTGGCAAGCCGGCCGACCTTGGTGCTTCCCATATATCGTCGCCGCGGCTCGATATTGTTGTGGGACGAGCCGAACCCCTGGTTCGATGCCTGGTCCCGGCATCCGTCGCCATCGGGGCTTCTGCCGATCGTCATTCCCCTGCGGGAATTGGCGGACGTCTCGACCATCAGCCCGCAACAGGCGCTCGCCGGCGACGAAGCACGGCTGAAGGCAATCGCCGAAAGATATAAGGCATTTAGCGTGTTCGTTGCGATTGTTCAGGTGCAATCCGACCGGGTCAGCGGGCAGTCCGGCGCATCGGTTAACCTCACCTATCACCAGCCCGGTGCAGCGCCCAGCCGGGCCTTGCGCCAATTCGCCGTTCCGGAAGGCGTCAGCAGGGATGCTCTGTTGGATCAGGCGGTTCGTGAAACGATCAGCGATATAGAGGAGGCCTGGAAACGGGAAAACCTCCAGGAAATCGACGCTGAACAACGCATTCGCGTAATCGTGCCGCTGGTTCGGCTTGGCGATTGGTTGTCGGTGCGGCGCAAGATGTCCTCCGTGCCTTCCGTCAAAAAAATTGACGTGGCGCGGCTGTCGGTGCGTGAAGCCGCGGTGAACGTCGTCTTCATGGGAAGTCCCGAGCAGTTGCGGCGGGCGCTCTCGCTGAAGGATCTGGATATGATCTATTCGGCCGAAAGCGATAGCTGGTTCGTGCGTCCGAGGGCGCGATAACGGGAGGAGCGGCATGGGAACTGCCATGAGGGAGGCCGCGTGAACGGCCGTTTCCTGCTCTCCAGCCTGCCAAATCTTATTACCTTGGCCCGATTGCTTGCCGTGCCCGTAATGGTATGGCTGATCGTCTCCGGCCAATGGACCGCCGCGTTTTGGCTGTTCGTGGGCGCCGGGATATCCGACGGCGTCGACGGGTATATCGCCAAGCGATTCGACGCGGAAAGCGTGCTCGGCAGTTATCTGGACCCGATCGCCGACAAGGTCATGCTCGTATGCGTTTTCATCACTTTGGGCATTGCGGACGAGATCAGCGCCTGGCTGGTGATTATTATTGTTTCCCGCGACGCCCTGATCGTCGGCGGCACGTTGCTTTCGCAAATCGTCGAACGCCCGATCAAGATGAAACCGTTGTTTGTCAGCAAGATCAACACGGTGGCACAGATTGTCCTGGCCGCGGTGGCGCTGGCAAATCTGGGCCTGGGATGGCCGGACATCGGCCAGGTGATGGCATTGGAATACACGGTCGCCGCGACGACGCTTGCATCGGGCGCTCTTTACCTCGTGCAATGGCTGACCGGCAGCGGTGAATTCATCGACCGTGATATGGATAATCTGGATGGCCTACCGCGGCGGACGCCACCGGAAGATGAGAGGCCGAGATGACGACACAACAACGGGCATCGGTATGGATCGGTTTCTTGGTAGTCTTCGTGCTGGCCCTGACCCTATTGCGGGATGTCCTGTTTCCATTCGTCGCAGGATTCGCGATTGCTTATTTTCTCGATCCGGTGTGCGATCGCCTTGAAAAGGCGGGTTTATCCCGGACCTGGTCCACGGTCGTTGTCACCGTCGTTTTCTTTGTGCTGTTCGTCTTGGCGCTGGGATTGTTGGCGCCGCTGCTGTACTCGCAATTAGTCCAATTCATCCAGCGGGCACCCGGATACATCGATGCGATCGAGCAGAAGGCCGCACCATTGATCGAGTTCGTCAGGCTCTATTTCGAGAGCGGCGAGGGCACGCAAAAGGTCACCAAATTCCTTGGCGAGAATTTCGGCGGCGTCGCAAAAATCGCGCTGAACTTGGTTGGCAACATCGCCGGCGGCTTGGGGATCACGCTCAATTTGCTATCGCTTTTCGTCATCACGCCGATCGTCGCCTTTTATCTGTTGCGTGATTGGGACCGCATCGTCGAACGGATCGATTCCTGGCTGCCCCGGCATCACGCCGCGACGATTCGGACACAGATCGGCTTGGTTGACGAAACCTTGGCCGGGTTTGTCCGCGGACAGTTCACGGTTTGCCTGCTGCTGGGACTGTTCTATGGCATCGGGCTGTCCTTGGCGGGCCTCGATTTCGGATTAATCATTGGACTGGGCACGGGCCTTGTCTCATTCGTTCCGTATTTCGGCATGCTGATCGGCTTTGTCCTCGGTATGGCCCTGGCGATTGCCCAATTCAACGCCGTAGGGCCGGTGGCCCTGGTCGCGGCGGTCTTTTTCGTTGGCCAGCTTGTCGAAGGTAATTTTCTGACGCCGAAGTTGGTCGGAGACCGCGTAAATCTACACGCGGTCTGGATTATCTTTGCCTTGCTGGCCGGCGGCGCGCTGTTCGGTTTCGTCGGCATCCTGCTGGCGATACCGATTGCGGCGGTGACCGGTGTCTTAATTCGCTTTGGCCTGTCGCACTACCTGCAAAGCACGATGTATCATGGCGGCATGTCCGCACCGCCACCGTCTGATGAAGCATTATGACCTCAGCGTCCCAAATTACGTTCGATTTCGACCATCGTCCCGCGATGGGATGGGAGGATTTCCTCGTCGCGACCTGCAACGAGGCGGCGGTGGACATGATCGACCGCTGGCCCGATTGGCCGGCTCCCGGGATTTGCCTATACGGCCCGCCAGGCTGCGGCAAGACCCATCTTACCCAGGTTTTCTGCGCCCACAGCGGCGGCATCCTTCTCACGCCGACGGCGTTCAATGCCATGGAGCCCGAAGCACTCGTGGCACAGGGCGTAACCTGGGCCCTCGAAGATGCCGACCGCGGCGTTGACGAAACACAGCTCTTTCATTTTTACAATATGCTCGCGGAGCGTAACGGCCACTTGTTGCTGACGGCGGGCACACCGCCGGCTCGTTGGGCGCTTGAACTCGACGACCTTCGGTCGCGCTTGGTGGCTCTCCCGGCACTGGCCGTCGGCGCGCCGGACGAAGGGCTGATCGGCGCGGTGCTGGTTAAGCAATTCGCCGACCGCCAACTTCGCGTCGAACAGGACGTCATCACCTATCTGGTCATGCATATGGAGCGCTCGTTCGAGGCGGCCCGGCGCGTTGCCGCGGCGCTCGATACCGCGGCGTTGGCCGGGCGCCGGCGGATTACGATACCCTTGGCACGCGAGGTGTTGCGTACCGAAAACCTGGGCTGACGGGGAGCAAAACCATGGATCTGGGCTTGCGAGGAAAGAAGGCGATCGTTTGCGCGTCTTCCAAGGGACTGGGGAGAGCATGTGCCGAATCGCTTGCGCGGGAAGGGGTCGATCTAGTCCTCAATGCGCGCACGCGGGAAACTCTGGAGGCGGTGGCGGCGGAAATCCGCGACGCTACGGGGGTGGCGGTCACCGCCGTTGCGGCCGATATCACCAGCGACGCCGGTCGCGCAGCCGTGCTCGAAGCGTGTCCCGATCCGGACATCCTGATCAACAACGCGGGCGGACCGCCGCCGGGCGATTTTCGGGACTGGGATCGCGAGGACTGGATCAAGGCGGTCGACGGCAACATGCTGACACCGATTTTCCTGATCAAGGCGACAGTAGACGGGATGATCGAACGCCGCTTCGGCCGGGTCGTGAACATCACCTCGGCCGCCGTCAAATCGCCGATCGAGGTGCTCGGGCTATCGAATGGTGCGCGCGCCGGCTTGACCGGTTTTATCGCGGGGCTGTCGCGCAAGACCGTGGCGCATAACGTAACCATCAACAATCTGTTGCCGGGTCCCTTCGAAACCGAACGATTGTTCGATAATCTGCGCTTTCAGGCCGAGAAACTCGGCGAACCCTATGAGAAGCTCATGGCGCAGCGTAGGGCGGAGAACCCGTCCGGCCGTTTTGGCGCACCGGCTGAATTCGGTGATGCCTGCGCTTTCTTGTGCAGTGCGAATGCTGGATTTATCACCGGGCAGAACCTGCTAATGGACGGCGGGAACTTTTCCGGCACGCTATAGGTGTCCCGGCGCGCGCGTATTTCAGTTTTGTGATGTTTTTATTACAGGCTGGTTCGAGGGTTTCGGCGTCCCGGGTTTTATGGGTAGTTTTGCGTTAACAACAATAACTCGAAGTGGCACCGGGGAAATGGTGGAAGAAACCGAGCTAAAGCTGGAAGTGCCGCCGTCACAGATTGCGCGACTTAAACGTCATCCGCTCATACAATCCCTCAAGAAAGGCCGAGCCCGCACCAGCCGGCTTGTCGGCACTTATTACGACACGCCCGACTTGAAATTGAAGCGCGGCCGGTTGTCTCTGCGCGTTCGGGATGTCGACAAGCGGCATATTCAGACATTGAAGCGCATTGGTCCTGCGGCATCGACGGTCTACCGCCGCGAGGAGCGGGAGCACGAAGTCGACAGCGCCGTACCGGATATGTCGTGTTTTAGCAAGCCCGAGCTGAAGAGGCTGTTTGGGGCGGAGGCCGACGACCCCGGCTTGCGGGCAGTCTTCAGCACCGACATCCGCCGCACGGTATGGCTTTTGCGGGACGCGGAATCGGAGATCGAACTGGCTCTCGATGTCGGCGAAATTCGCTCGGAGTCAGGGCGCCGCGAAGCGGTTTGCGAGGCGGAGTTGGAGCTCAAAAAGGGCGACGCTCAGCGTCTGCTGGAAATTGCCTTGGCCTTGAATGACCAGATCGATTTTACCGTCTCCAGCATGTCTAAATCGGGCCGGGGTTATGCGCTAATCGATGACGCGGCCCCGTCGCCGGCGAAGTCGAAGCGGATAAGGCTCGATAGGCGTGACACCGTAGCGCAATCCTTCATCGCTATCGCGCAAAACTGCATCGACCAATTGCAGCACAATGAGCGGCCGGCGATCCAGGGACATGACCCCGAAGGCATTCATCAGGCACGCGTGGCTATCCGTCGGCTGCGGGCGGCCTTGAAAACTTTCAAATCGGTGCTCGACCGCGTCCGGCGGCTGCGTTTCAGTCGTGAATTGCACTGGTTGCAGAAGGAACTTGGTTCGGCGCGCGATTGGGACGTTTTCATATCGGAGACCGTCGATCCTCTGATCGCCCGGATCCCGGACCATGCCGGTTTGTCGGATCTCGGGGTGCGCGCTCGCCGGGCACAGGCGCGCGCCTGCGCGCGCGCGCGGCGGGCATTGGGGAGCCGCCGATACGGGCGGCTGCGGCTGGAGTTCGAACGATGGCTGATGACCTTGGAGGCAGTGGGTGGCCGCCGATTGCGCAAACCGGTCGGAAATCTCGGCGCCCGGTCCAACCAAAATCTGCATCGCAAGTTGCTGACGGCAGGTAAGGATATCCTGACGCTGGACGAGGCGGCGCTGCACGACGTGCGTCTTAAGGGCAAAACGGCGCGGTATTGCGCAGAATTTTTCGGCAGTCTCTATGCCAAGAAGAAATCGCGGGAGCATGTACGGGCATTGGCGGCGGTACAGGATAGTTTGGGTGCGTTGAACGATAGCGTGGTTTCGAAGGAATTGATCGCTTCCTTGGACGGTCCCAAGGGCGGCGTAGACGCGCAAGCCGTGGCGCTTGTTTCAGGCTGGTTCGCAGCGCGTATTGTGAGGGAGCGACAAGGCCTTGGCGCGGCATGGTCGCGCTTGCGCGCAATTCCCGCCTATTGGCGCGGCACTTAACCGTCGCGGCCAAGCGCGCGGGGCGTGAGAAATCGGTGAAGTCTTCCCGCGTTCCGTTTCAGGCCGGTCCAGTGGCTGGCCCGGAATTCAATTTGCGCCAGAGCGGCCGTTGGAAATTTTGCAGCCAGATTCCGATACGCATCCGTTTCCGCGCGTTTTGCCAGGAACAGAGCGAGTTCCTGCAGGCCGGGGTTATGGCCGATCAACAGAATGTCGGTCTCTGTGCTCTGGATCGTATGGAGCCGGTCGAGCAACGTATCCGCGCTGGCGAGGTAGAGGCCGTGTTCGATTTCGACCCGGCAGTCGCCGCGAAAGATGGGTAAGGCGTGCGCAAGGGTTTCGCGCGCCCGTTGCGCGGCGGAACAAAGAATAAGCGAGGGTAATATCTCCGCGGCCGTCATGGCGTGTGCCATCGTAACGGCGGCCGCCTGGCCGCGCTTGTTCAAGGGGCGGTCGAAATCGTCCAAACCGGCATCCGCCCATGCTGATTTGGCGTGGCGAAAGAGAGTGAGCCGCATTATATGGTCCTTTCGTTCGATTGGGGCGATCTCGTAAACATTCCGTTATAATTTTACTGTACGGTTGTACTGTAACTGGAGAAAAAAGCGCCTATTTTTGTTGTTGGGTGGTTGAGGAGACGATAGGTGTCGACCGTCGAAGTGGTTGCCGAGCAAGCGCCGAACCTGAAAAGCGAATCCCGATTTCTGAATCGGGAGCTGTCTTGGCTCAGTTTCAACACCAGGGTGTTGGAGGAAGCCTTTAACACTGTCCATCCGGTGCTGGAACGGCTTCGCTTTCTGGCGATTTCAAGCAGCAATCTCGACGAATTTTACATGGTACGCGTGGCCGGCCTGATGGGGCAGGTTGCCGCCGGCGTGTCGACGCCAAGCGATGATGGTATGACGCCGGCACAGCAGCTCAATGCCATTTCCAACGAGGCGGGGATGCTGCTGGCGGAGCAACAACGCTGCTGGCGCAAGCTGCGTAAGGAAGCCGCTGGTGCGGGTATCACCGTGGTCGAGCCGAACAGTTTGCTGAAAGCGGAGGAAACCTGGCTTGAGAATTGGTTTGTCGAGCAGCTCTTCCCTGTGTTGACCCCGTTCGCGGTCGATCCCGCACATCCGTTCCCGTTTATCCCCAACAAGGGGCTCGTTATGGTGCTGCAACTTCGCAGGCCTTCGGACGAGCGCCACCTAACGGGGCTGATATCGATCGGCCATATCGAGCGGTTTATCCGGCTGCCGGGTCCAGGGTTGCGGTCCATAGCGCTGGAGCACGTGATCGGGCGCTATCTGGATCGGCTGTTCCCGGGCTTCGACGTCACGGGGCAGGGCGTGTTTCGGGTAATCCGCGATAGCGAAGTCGAAATCGACGAGGAAGCGGAAGACCTGGTCCTCACCTTCGAATCGGCCTTGAAACAGCGCCGGCGCGGTAACGTTATTCACCTGACGGTTAACGCTGGCATGCCGGATGAACTGCGGCATTTCGTGATCGAACAGCTCGGTGTTAACGCCGACAATTGTTTTGAATTGGAGGAATTTCTCGGGCTTAGCGATATCGATACCCTGATCGCCGAAGAGCGCAAGGATCTTCAATTCCCGTCGTACAGCGCGCGTTTTCCGGAGCGTGTTCGTGATTTCGGTGGCGACTGTTTTGCGGCAATTCGCACCAAGGACATCATTGTCCATCATCCGTACGAGAGTTTCGATGTGGTCGTGCAATTTCTGCGGCAGGCCGCGCGCGATCCGGCGGTCGTGGCGATCAAACAGACGTTGTACCGGACATCCGACGATTCACCGATCGTCAAGGCATTGATCGAGGCGGCGGATTCGGGTAAGGCCGTGACCGCGTTGATCGAGCTGAAGGCGCGATTCGACGAGGCGGCGAATATCCGCTGGGCCCGCGATCTGGAACGTGCCGGCGTGCAGGTGGTTTACGGGTTCGTAGACCTCAAGACCCATGCCAAGGTGTCGTTGGTGGTGCGGCGTGAAGGAAACGGGCTGCGCACCTATTCGCATTTCGGTACAGGCAATTACCATCCGGTCACCGCGCGCATTTATACCGACCTGAGCTATTTTACCTGCGATCCTGCGCTTGGGCGCGATGCCGCCAAGCTGTTCAATTATATGACCGGATATGCAACGCCGGACGCGATTGAGAAGCTTGCGATTTCTCCATTGACGCTGCGGTCTTCGCTGGAGCGGCTGATCGACGAAGAGATCGACAATGCGCGTGCCAGCAAGCCGGCACAGATATGGGCAAAACTGAATTCCCTGGTTGACCCGAGCATCATCGATGCGCTGTACAGGGCCAGCCAGGCGGGCGTCGAAATCGATCTTGTGGTGCGCGGTATTTGTTGCCTCCGACCCGGTGTCGAGGGGTTATCTGAAACGATAAGAGTCAAAAGTATCGTTGGTCGTTTTCTCGAACACAGTCGGATCGTCTGCTTTGCCGCCGGGCGGAAAATGCCGTCGGCCCAGGCCAAAGTGTTCATATCCTCCGCCGATTGGATGCCGCGCAACCTCGACCGCCGGGTCGAAACGTTGGTTCCGATCGGGAACGCAACGGTTAAGAAGCAGATTCTCGAACAAATCATGATCGCCAACTTCAATGATGTGGCGCAAAGCTGGTTGATGCACCCGGATGGCACGTTCCATCGGATGGCGTCCGACGCCGACTCTTTCAGCGCTCACACCTTTTTCATGACAAATCCGAGCCTGTCCGGCCGGGGCAGCGCACTGGAGCAGTCGAAACCGGTCCGCGCCCTGCAATTGAAACGGGTGTAATTGCGTGCCGGGTGTATTGACGCGCGGGGGCCGAGAGGGGCGGCGGCGAGGACCGACGCCTGTCGCGGTTGTCGATATTGGCTCGAATTCGATCCGGCTGGTCGTGTATGAGGGCGCCCAGCGCGCGCCGACACCGGTATTCAATGAAAAAGTGCTGTGCGGTCTGGCACGCGGATTGACGAAGAGCGGGCGCATGCTGGAGGCGGGCATGGAAATGGCGTTGTCGAGCCTGGCCCGTTTCCGCGGATTGTTGACCGCAATGGGCGTCGAACAGATCGACGTGGTCGCGACCGCGGCGGTGCGCGACGCGGCGAACGGCCCGGAATTCGTGGCAGCCGTGCGCGACCGGTGCGGGTTCGACGTGCGAATTCTGGCCGGCGAGGAAGAGGCACGGTTGTCGGCGATGGGCTTGTTGTCCGGGATTCCCGATGCCGAGGGCCTGATGGGCGACCTTGGCGGCGGCAGCGTCGAGCTGGTCAAATTGGATGACCGCAAGTCCGGTAACTACGTTACTCTGCCGCTCGGTCCGTTGCGGCTCTTGGATGAGGCCGACGGGCGCCTTGCCAAGGGACGCCGCATCATCGATGAGCAATTGGCAACGGTCCATTGGGTCTCTGAGGCGAAAGGACAGCATTTTTATCCGGTTGGCGGCGCATGGCGCATGTTGGCGCGCGTGCATATGGCGCAATGCGATTATCCCTTGCACGTAATTCACCATTATTCGATCGGCGCGAGCGAAGTGGTCGAGTTCGCCAAGCTTCTGGCAAAACTGGGACCCAATTCGCTGCGAAATATTCCAGGGATATCCCGCCAACGCATCGATACGGTCCCGTTCGCCGCTTACCTTCTGCAGCGCATAGTTAAGGTCTCCGGCGTCAGCGACGTCGTGTTTTCCGCTTACGGTCTGCGTGAGGGATGCCTTTACGACCGGCTGTCCGCGACCGCGCGCCGGCGCGATCCGCTTCTGTCTATTTGCCAGCGCGAGGCGGAGCGCATGGGACGGGTTACGGCCGATGGCGAAGCGCTGTTCCATTGGATGACGCCGATCTTTCCGGACGAGACCCGGCACCAAATGCGGCTTCGGCTGGCCGCATGCTACCTTGCCGATATCGGTTGGTCGGAACATCCCGACTATCGTGCCGAGATGGTATTTTCGCGAATCCTGCGGCATCCCGCCGTCGGCACCGACCATGTCGGCCGGACGTTTATTGCGCTGGCTGTGGCGGCGCGCCATTCGGCATTGCCGAAAGAACTGATCGAGCGCGAGGCGGGGCAGCTCCTGTCCAAGGCCGACACCCGTCAGGCCCGCGCCATCGGCATGGCCATGCGCCTCGCCTATACCTATTCGGGTGGTGTGATATCGCTGCTGAAGCAGGCGGCATTGAGCCGGCACGATCGTCGGCTGACCCTGTCGCTGCCCGACCATGCGGACATACTTGTCGGCGATGTGGTCGAGCGGCGTTTTCTCTCGCTTGCCAAGGCTTTATTGTGTGAAGCGGAGATCGAATATTATCTTCCAAACGGCAAACCCAAGGTTAGTCTCGCTGGCGATTGAGTAGCCCGCTTACCGAGCCTTCATGCCCGGCGTCTTGATTACGGCGATGCCATTGCCGTCGACGGCGAGCGCGAGCTTGCCATGTTTCAGCGCGAGCGCCTGTTTGCCAAAGAGATCACGGCGCCAACCCCGCAGCGCCGGCACGTCCGCCTTGTCGTCTCCGGCAATCAGGGCAAGGTCGTCGGCGCTTGCGATCAGGCGTGATGCGACGGCATGTTTTTCGCACTCATGTTTCAGTAAGACCTTCAAGAGGTCGGTCAAGGGGCCGATGCCGGGCGTCGGCCGGTCGCGGCGCGGCCGCGACGGTATTTCCTTGTCCGGCAGCTTCAGCCCCGCATTTACTGCCGACAAAAGCGGGCGTCCCAGCTTGCCTTCGGCGAAGCCCTTGGGCAGGCCGCGCGTGCGCGAGAGCGCTTCGACGGAGTTGGGGGCATGAGCGGCAATGTCGAGCAGGGAATCGTCGCGGATGATCCTGTTGCGCGGCATGTCGCGTGTCTGGGCCTCTTCTTCGCGCCACGCCGCCACCGTCTTGAGCACGGCGAAGAATTTCTTGTTGCCGCCCCGCGTTTTTAGACGCCGCCACGCGTCTTCCGGCGCCATCTGATACGTCTGCGGCGCGGTCAGGGTCGCCATTTCTTCTTCAAGCCAGGCTGCGCGCTTCGATTTCGCCAACTCAGTCGCCAACGAATCATAGACGCCGCGCAAATGAAGCACGTCGTCGAGTGCGTATTGCAATTGCTTCTGGGTCAACGGCCGGCGGGACCAATCCGCGAAACGAGAGCCCTTGTCGACGCTTTGCCCGAGGATGCGGTTCACGATGGTCTCGTATCCGACCTGGTCGCCAAACCCGCAGACCATGGCCGCCACCTGGGTATCGAAAATCGGCGCCGGAACCTTACCCATCTTGTTGAAGAAAATCTCGAGATCCTGCCGGGCAGCATGGAAAACCTTGAGGATTTCGGTGTTGGCGAGCAGCGTGTAGAGCGGCTCGGGGTCGAGCCCCGGGGCCTTCATGTCGATGACCGCGGAGTCCTCCGGTCCGGCGACCTGCACGAGGCACAGGATCGGCCAATAGGTCTTTTCCCGGACGAATTCGGTGTCCACGGTGACGAACTCGGTATTGGCCAGCCGCCGGCAAAAAGCCTTGAGTTCCGCGCTGTCGGTGATCGGTATGACTGTCATAGGCGGCAAGGCATACACGGAAAGATGGGGTAAGGAAAGAATCTCGATAGCATGGGAGGTTACTGCATGGGCACCGGGCCGACCGGCCGCTCACCCGCCATCTGAACCCGGTGCATGATACGGGGGCCGGTATGCACGTCGTTGACGGCGATGTGCAGCGCGCACCGGTTGTCCCACACCACGACCGAGCCTTTTTCCCAGCGAAACCGGCAGGTGAATTCCGGACGGTGGGCATGCCGCAGCAGGTAGTCCAGCAGCGGCGCGCTTTCGGCGTCGGTCATGCCGGCGAACCGCAACGTGTAGGAGGCATTGACGAACAGGCTCTTGCGCCCAGTTTCCGGGTGGGTCCGCACCACCGGATGATCGCTGGTGGTTTCGCGCCAGTCCGAATCTTCCCGGACTTTCGACGTCCGGTCCTTGTTCCGGTCCGCCTGCGGTCCGGCGGCCTTGATGTCGCTGTGAACGGCGCGCAGATGGTGCAACTGCTCTTTCATCCCCTCGGACAGGCTTTCATAAGCCAGATACTGGTTGGCGAACATCGTATCGCCGCCATAGGACGGGACGTCGACCGCGAACAGCACCGCGCCCGACGGCGGTTGCGGCATGCAGGTGGTGTCCGCATGCCAGTCCTCGCCGACGATCCTGCGGTCGCCGGGCCGGCGGTGGATTCGAACGATTTCAGGATGCAGGGGATCGGGCACGAAATTCGGGTGACGGAACAGCGGGGCGAAGCGCCGGCCAAACGCCATCAGCGCATCGTCGTCCAGCGTCTGGCCACGGAAGCAGATGATGAGGTTTTCGAGCCAGGCACGGCGGATTTCCACGAAGGTTGCGTCGTCGATCGCGCCACTCAGATCGACGCCATCGATCTCGGCGCCGAGCGCGCCGGCAATCCGCCTGATGTGAATATGCTTATAGGACATTGGAACGGGCTCCCTTCGATACCCGGTAGCGGGGCATTCTATGTTCCCACCGTTGGTTTGCCGAGGGCAAGTCCCGCGCGGTGTCGAAGATATTGCCTGTCATCCAGGCCACCTGCTTGTCCTCGGTGAAATGGCGCGTCACAGTACCGACCGGGCGCCGCCGAATTTGGGGGATCGCGCAGGGTTTATCGAAGACACGTCTCAGGGAGAAAAGCAACATGGCGGACACAATTCGGCTGGGCCTCATCGGCGCCAGCGTCAAGGGCACCTGGTCGGCCCGGTCCCACCTGCCGGCGGTGCGGGCGAGCGCGGATGTGGAACTGACGGCTGTCTGCACCACCAAAGCCGACAGCGCCGAGGCGGCGCGCCAAGCGTATGGTGCCAAGCTGGCATTCCACGACTATCACACGATGGTCGCCTCGCCGGAGATCGACGCGGTCGCCGTCGTCGTGCGCGTGCCGTCGCACTACGGGCCGACCAAGGCGGCGTTGGAGGCGGGCAAGCACGTCTACTGCGAATGGCCGCTCGGGCAGACGACCGCCGAGGCCGAGGAATTGTCCGGGCTGGCCAAGGCAAAGGGGCTTGTGACCGCGATCGGACTGCAGGCCCGTGTCAATCCGGCTTTGATGTACATGAAGGAGCAGGTCGAGGCCGGCTATGTCGGCGAGGTCATGGCCGTCCATGTTTGCCTGATGCGCGACGGCGTCCTGTCCCGGCCGTCGCACCGCACCTGGCAGCGGGACGCGGACCTCGGTGCCAACACGCTGACCATCGCCAACGGCCACACGGTGGACGCCATGCGCTTCGCCGCCGGTGACCTTAGCCACCTCTCCACCGTGGTGGCGACCCAGGCCAAGCAATGGCTCGACACCGGCACCAATACGCTGGTGGACGTCACCTCGCCGGACAACGTGCTGCTCAGCGGCTGGCTGGAAAATGGGGCGGTGGCATCGGTCCATGTGGCGGCCATTCCGTTCGCCGGCAGCGGCTACCGCATGGAAATTTACGGCCGAGAGGGAACACTGGTCGCAACGGGGGAGGACTCACCGCAATTGGGCGAGGTCTTCTTGCACGGGGCCAAGGGCAACAACACGCTCGAACCGATGCCGGTGCCGGACCGCTTCACCCTTGCAACGCCCGGCACGCCGAAGGGGGAGGCGGTCAATGTCGGTCAGATGTATGCGCAGTTCGCCCGGGCGATTCAAGGCGGCGACAGCCTGCATCCGACTTTCGAGACGGCGGTCGGCCTGCATCGGCTGATCGACGCCACCAAGCAGGCCGCGGATAGCGGCCAGCAGGCGACGTATCCGTAGCAGACGGCGGGACGACCCCGAGCTTCGATATCCCGCAAGATCGAGGAGAAGAAAATATGAAAGTGCAATTCGGCGTCATGGTATCGAGCGGCCCGGCATTCCCCAACCGGGCCAATCTGGACAAGTTTAAGGAACTTATCCGGGTGATCGATGGGGCGGGCGTCGACATGATCGGGACCTACGACACAAGTTTCATCGGCGGCGACGCCTATGTGCGCGCGACCTTGATCGCCGAGACCGCTCGGAATGCCCAGGTCGGCATTCATCCGACGAATCCGCTGACCCGCGAGCCGCAGATCATGGCGGCATTCCTGGCGTCGATCGATGCGCTGACCGAAGGGCGCGCCTTCATGGATATGGCGAGCGGCGACAGCGCCATCTACAACATCGGGCTGAAACCGGCGAGCCGCGCCCGGATCGAGGATTATATCACCTGCGTCCGCGACCTGATCGCCAAGGGCGAGGGCAGCTATGACGGCCGGCCGCAGCGGGTTCGCTGGCACAATGAGACCGTGCGGGATCGCGTGCCGATCACGCTCTGCGCCGAGGGGCCGCGGACGCTGCATCTGGGCGGCCGGGTGTGCGACGGGGTGATCGCGGGAACCGGCGTCCTGCCGGAAGTCATCGCGGACACGATCGCGCGCGTCGCCGAAGGCGCCAAGGCCGAGGGACGGGACCCCGCCGAGGTCGATGTCTGGTTCACCACCCGGTCGTCGCTCGACGAGGATCGCGACAAGGCGGTGACGGCGATTCACGCCTCCGTCTCGTCGATCCTCAACCATTCGATGCGCTTCGGTCTCGACAACAAGAACGTGCCCAGCCAGTTCCGCGACAAAATCCAGGAATATGTCGATGGCTATGAGCTTTACGACCATGTGTTGGAAACCGGTCTCAACCCCAAACGGATGTCGGACCTCGGCTTGACCGAATACGCCCTGGAGCGTTACGCGTTGGCCGGCAACGTCGGCGATTGGATCGAGCGCATCGGATCGCTGGCGGAGGCGGGCGCCACGAAAATCTGGTTCAGCACCGAACGCGGCGACTACGACCGCCAGATCAAATACATGAAGTTGTTCGCCGACGAGATCCGGCCGCGGTTTCAATAATGGTTCTGGTCGGTTGTCCCGCGTATGTTATTTGACCAGGTTGCTCAAATGGCATCGCCCGGGATCCCAACGATTAACCCGTGGAATCGGACGCCAACGTGCCTGCGTCGCTGCCCTTGGGGCGCGTGCCGGCCTTATGCTCTGGGTAAAACCTCTCTCTCCGTCGCTTTCGACGTACGATCAATTGGGCGACGGCAATGCCCAGCCTGACAAGTTCGGCAAATGGATTATGGGGATAGGTCTCTTCAAAGGATTTGGGCGTTTCGGAGGGCTTCTGCATGGTGTATCGCTC
>CAYYBI010000360.1:0-4190 GCA_964469835.1 uncultured Rhodospirillaceae bacterium | reverse complement strand
ACATGGGCTTCATCCGGGACGTCAAGAAGATCGTTGCCGCCCTGCCCCGCAAACGCCAGACCTTGTTCTTCTCGGCAACCATGCCGAATGCCGTCTCCGGCCTGGCCAATGACATTCTGCACGATCCCATCCGCGTCGCCGTGACGCCGACCGCAACGCCGGTCGAGCGGATCGAGCAGCGCGTCTTCTATGTTCAGGCCGACCAGAAACGCGGCCTGCTCACGGATCTGCTGCAGGACCCGGCACTGGAGCGGGCCATCGTCTTTACCCGTACGAAACACCGCGCCAACCGTGTCGCGGAGCAACTCGACCGGTCCGGCATCGGCGCAGAGGCCATTCACGGCAACAAGTCGCAGGCCGCACGGCAGCGCGCGCTCGAAAGCTTCAAGCGCGGGCGCGTCCGCGTTCTGGTCGCAACCGACATCGCGGCACGGGGAATCGACGTCGAGGGCGTCACGCACGTCATTAATTTCGAGCTACCCAACGTTCCAGAGGATTATGTCCACCGCATCGGCCGCACGGCGCGCGCCGGCGCATCGGGCATCGCAATTTCGCTCTGCGATCCGGGCGAGCAGGCCTTCCTGCGCAGCATCGAGCACCTGACCAAGGTTCCGCTCACGGTTGCCGGCGGCGAGCCGTCGCGGCGCGTACCCGCCAACACCAGCAAGAAACCGGCTCGGCCGGGCCGAAATCATCGGCGCCGCAACAACAAGTCGCGCCGGGCCGCCTGATCTCACGAAATACCCCGGCGCGGAGCTCCGCTCCCGCCGGGGCACGGCGCTCCGCCGCCTCGGCAACAGAGAACTCCCGTCAACCGCTTGAGACGCCATTCGTCTCGGCGCCTATACCGTCTCCACGATGAATCGCACGCCCTCGGCCGTGTCGATGACACCGCGAGAATCCGTTCTCAGCTTGTGACCGTGATTTCCCCAAAAGCGTAGCCAACCTCTGCCAAATTCCACGGCCTGGACGCTACCCGGGTCGGGATCGCGTCCCGCGTCCTGATAAGCCTGCAGCGCTTCCTCGAGTGCATCGGCCATCGCAAGCAATTCATGCGGTTGTTCGACCAGCATCAAACCAACTTCAAAATTAGATTCCTCTAGTTCGCTGTCCGCGAAATAGGTCACGTCATTGTAATCGGGCATCAATGAGTGCAAGCCGAAGGCGTACTGGCTGTCCGTAAAATTCTGGTACTGTCCGAGCGCATCTTCGCAGCCCGGCGTAGTGGGAATAATGAGCTTCGGCGGCGATTCATTGGCGTGATGTTCAAGAACCGCCTCGAAAGGCCCCTTCCAGAGCACGTAATTGTCGCTTTCAAGCCGCCAATTCTCCAACCGGGACCGATGCACTATGTGCCCCATCTCCCTGCCCCTGCTGACGAAATCCCATATCCGGCTGAAGATCGTGAATGGCGGGTTCGGCTCCGGCGGGGGGCCCGGATCCGGTAATTCCGTTTGCGCGTGGTCGTACAACTTCCGCAACATCTCGACAGTTTCCGGATCGGATTTGTCGAAGCGCTTGCCGCTCGCCGTATGCTCCGGCCGTACGATATCCCGCCCTTCGGATTTGCTCAGCACCACCCAATCATAGAGAGGCATTACCGTTCTCCCGCAATGATTCAGCATGTCGGACGCGAACCAAGCGCACCCCCTTGCTAACTTTCGCGAACGGCAACTATCGTAATGCGTGTTTTTCTTTATTTCTACACTAAATGCGGGAATTTTTCAAAAAAAGCCATTTTAAGAACGATGTAGGAACAGCGATCCGGGTATATCAACCCAATAAGAATGACGCCGGAAGCCGAAACCCGAACAAACGCCTAACTGACCGGAACTTCGCCTTTCAGGCTGCCATCGGCGAGCCCGCGGAGTTGCTCGAGCTCATCCAGGTCGAGCGGCAACCCTTTCGCCAGATTTTCGGCATAGCGATCCGCCGCCGCTTCGCCCGGCACCCGCACCGGCGCCTTGGGATCGACCGGCGCTCCCGCGTGCAGGCCACGGCAATAGACATCCATCTCCGCTTCGAAGGCGGCCCGGCCAACCGTCGCTGCGGGATCGATCAGGATGAAATAGTGGGAAATGCCCGACGGCCGGTCAGGCTCCTTGAACTGATGGCCGATTGCCGCACTATGGCTGCCGCCGAACAGAACCGCGGAAAGCATTTCCGCCGCCACCGCGATCCCAAATCCCTTGTGCCCACCGACCGGCAATACCATGCCATCCAGTATTGCCGCCGGATCCGTACTCGGGCTTCCGTCGGCATCGAGCCCCCACCCTGCGGGAATCGTTTCACCCAGATCGCGGGCGCGGCGCAATTTGCCGCGCGACGCGACGCTCATGGCGGCGTCGAATATGAAATGCCGTCCGTCGGCGCGCGGCGCCGCGTAGCCAATTGGGTTATTGCCGACCACCGCCGTCCGGCCGCCCGGCGCCGGCATGGTCTGCGTCGCGCTGGTCGACGAAATGCAAATCAGCCCGGCTTCGCACGCAAGCCAGCCATAAGGCGCATTGGCGCCGAAGTGGTTGCTGCGGATACATCCGGCGATGGCGATGCCGTTCGCCTTCGCCCGCCGTATGCCTTCGTTCAGGACATAGGTGGCGACCACAGTCCCGACGCCGTCATCGCCATCGACAACCGCGACACCCGGCAGTTTCGAGTCGATACGGATCTTCGGCCGCGGGTTCATCCCGCCGAGTTGCAGCCTCCCGATATAATTGCTGAGCCGCCGCAGCCCATGGGTGCGAATGCCGAACAGGTCGCACAGGATGAACTGCTCGGTCGCCATCGCCGCGTCGCCGGCCGGCAATCCGGCACGCTCGAACGCCTGTCGGCAGAGCCGCCGGGCCTCCTCCACATCAATTCGGGGTTCGATCTTCCCCATTCCCCCTAATCGCGCTTCTGGTTCAACTGATCCGACAGGAAGGAATAGTGCACCGCCCGGCCGATGCCGCGGCGCAGGTACTCCAGCCGCAACACCTGCGCGGGCGCGACGTTGCACAGGCTGATGTCCGGCCCGAAGTCGCGGATCAGCTGGATATGCTGTTCCGGAAAGCGGAACGGGTCCGGCTCGATGACGATATGCTCGTACCAGGGCTGGTCGGGAATCGCCTTGAACGCGTCCGGCGAGATATCGGCCATCATGTCGAGTTCGCTCTGCTCGACGATGACATGATGCACGCCGACTTCCATCACCGAATCGACGATGGCGCCGAGCTGGTCGAGCGTAATCGCCTCGGTGGGCTGCTTGCGGCCGAATTCGTAGATCACGCCGATGTCCGCCTTCTGGAACCGGTCGATCTCGCGCAGCCGCTCGTCGCGGGTGAGTTCCAGATAGTTCTCGGAAATTTCCAGATACTTCATGCCGAGCCGGCCCAGATGGGTGACCAACTCGTCGACCGCGTTCTGGTGATAGGCAATCTCGAACAGGATGCCGCCGGCGAAGGTATCCACCCCGTGTTCCGCATAGACTGCCATGATCCGCTTGATCAGCTCCGGCGGATAGAACAACGCATTCGTGGCAAAAATCTTCGCCATGTCGATGAACGGCGCACCGTAGGACAGGAGATCGCGCAAGCCGTTCTCGCCGATCCAGCCGAACTCGTCCGGCCCCATGTCGATCATAACGGTAAGCCCGGTCTTGCGCGGCTTTCCGGGTCGCTCCGGCAGCTTCAGTCGTTCGTATTCGTAATAGCCATCTTCCTTGGTGAACACCGTGACCTCTCCCCGCGTTTCCCGTTACGACGCTTGACTGCGCGCATGATCATACGCAAGCAGGGCTACCGCCGGAACCGGCTGGCGGCGGAAAATCTCAATCCGGTAAATACGCTTCACGAACGCTTCACGCGTTCCCGGTGCACCGGCGCCATCAATGGTTCACAGGGTCGCTCACCCACCGGTTGAACCCGGATTTATTCAAGCAGCGTGACCCGCAATCAACAATGGCGCGGACAACATGACGATTTGCTTGGTGCCGTCACCCTCGAGAACTTCCAGGGAAGCCATGCCGCTGCCCGATTCTTCCACGTAGATTTCCGAAGGCTTGCGAATCATGTGATCGACCGCGTCGGTAATGACTTCCAAAACATCACTCTTCGGATCGTAGACGATGCCATTGAGCGGAACGTGATCGACCTCGACCTGATCCCCGATGCGCAGGGACGCCACCTCGATCGTCACCTGCGTCGCACCCA
>CAYYBI010000359.1:0-8702 GCA_964469835.1 uncultured Rhodospirillaceae bacterium | reverse complement strand
GAATACAAGATCCTCGAGGTCAAGGACGTCCTGGCGAAGTTCGCCTAGGGAGTAACGACGTGGCAAAACAGCTACTTTTCGATACAGACGCGCGCCAGCGCGTGTTGCAGGGCGTCAAGAAGATCTCCGGCGTCAATCAGCTCGCGAACGCCGTCAAGGTCACCCTCGGTCCCAAGGGCCG
Organism: uncultured Rhodospirillaceae bacterium; assembly: GCA_964469835.1. GTDB lineage: Bacteria > Pseudomonadota > Alphaproteobacteria > UBA8366 > UBA8366 > JAOTYV01. The sequence goes on along the minus strand of CAYYBI010000359.1, from coordinate 8,521 downwards.
GAACGTCGTGATCGAGAAGAGCTTCGGCGCTCCCACCGTCACCAAGGACGGCGTGACCGTCGCCAAGGAAATCGAGCTTGCCGACAAGTTCGAGAACATGGGCGCCCAGATGGTCCGCGAGGTCGCCTCGAAGACCAACGATATCGCCGGCGACGGCACCACCACGGCGACCGTGCTGGCCCAGGCCATCGTGCGCGAGGGCTCCAAGGCCGTCGCCGCCGGCATGAACCCGATGGATCTGCGCCGCGGCGTCGATCTGGCGGTCGAAAAGGTGATCGCCGACATCGAGAAGCGCTCGAAGAAGGTCAAGACCAGCGACGAAGTCGCGCAGGTCGGCACGATTTCATCCAATGGCGAACAGGAAATCGGCGCCATGATCGCGCAAGCGATGGAGAAGGTCGGCAATGAAGGCGTGATCACGGTGGAAGAGGCGAAGAGCCTCGCGACCGAGCTCGACGTGGTCGAGGGCATGCAGTTCGACCGGGGCTACCTGTCGCCGTACTTCATCACCAATGCGGAAAAGATGGTCTGCGAACTGGAAAGCCCGTACATCCTGCTGCACGAAGCCAAGCTGTCGAACCTGCAGCCGATGCTGCCGGTGCTCGAAGCGGTGGTTCAGTCGGGCAAGCCCTTACTGATCATCGCCGAGGATATCGAGGGCGAGGCGCTGGCCACGCTGGTGGTCAACAAGCTGCGCGGCGGGCTGAAGGTCGCGGCGGTGAAGGCGCCGGGCTTCGGCGATCGCCGCAAGGCGATGCTGCAGGACATCGCGGTCCTGACCGGCGGCCAGGTCGTGTCCGAGGATCTCGGCATCAAGCTCGAGAACGTGACGCTCGACATGATGGGTTCGGCCAAGCGCGTTTCGATCGACAAGGACAACACCACGGTTGTCGACGGCGCCGGCAAGAAGAAGGACATCGAAGGCCGCTGTGGCCAGATCCGGGCGCAGGTCGAAGAGACCACGTCGGATTACGACAAGGAGAAGCTGCAGGAACGTCTGGCGAAGCTGTCCGGCGGCGTTGCGGTGATCCGGGTCGGCGGCGCGACGGAAGTCGAGGTGAAGGAGCGCAAGGATCGTGTCGACGATGCGATGAACGCGACGCGGGCGGCGGTCGAGGAAGGCATCGTCGCCGGTGGCGGGCTCGCGCTTCTGCGGGCGATCAAGGCGCTTGACGGCGTCAAGGTTGCCAATGACGACCAGCGCGTGGGTGTCGAGATTGTCCGCCGGGCGATCCAGGCCCCGGCCAAGCAGATTGCCGAGAACGCGGGCGCCGACGGCGCCGTGGTCGCCGGCAAGATTCTGGAGAAGGCCGACGCCAACTGGGGCTACGACGCCCAGACCGGCGAATATGGCGATCTGGTCAAGGCGGGTATCATCGATCCGGCGAAGGTCGTGCGCACGGCGCTGCAGGACGCGGCGTCGGTGGCGGGCCTGCTGATCACCACCGAAGCGATGGTCGCCGAGAAACCGGAACCGAAGGGCGAAGGCGCCGGCGGCATGCCCGACATGGGTGGCATGGGCGGCATGGATTTCTAGCCGCCTTACGAAAAAGTAGCCCGTTTCCGGGCTTTGAAGGGCCACGGTCGATGATCGTGGCCCTTTTTCTTGTTGGAATGGATTGGTTTTAGTTTACAAAAATTGCAAAAAATGGAACGGTATGTGTTGATAAATGAAATTTCAGCCTCTTGGGGTCGCTCATGAGCCTACAGCCCGTGTCAGCGGAAAAATCGGCAGCCGGTAAGCCGGCCGCGCTGGAGATAATTCCTTTGTCGGCCGCGATTGGCGCCGAAATTCGCGGAATCGACCTTGCCAATATTGACACCCCCACCTTCGAATTTGTGCATCGCGCATGGCTAGACCATTGTGTGCTGTTGTTCCGCGATCAACATCTCAGCGATGCGGCACTGGTGGCCTTCAGCCGGCGGTTCGGCGATCTGGATATCGCGCCGCCGAATGAAAACGGCCAGGTCGGCGTCGAAGGCTATCCGGAGGTGCTGATCCTTTCCAATGTCATCGAAAACGGCAAACCGATTGGCGCGCTGAGCAATGCCGAAGCGGTCTGGCACACGGATATGAATTATATCGACGAGCCGCCGACCGGCAGCGTGCTGTCCGCACTCGAAATTCCGCCGCAGGGCGGCGATACGGGCTTCTGCAATATGTACAGCGCGTTGGAGGATTTGCCCGAAACCCTGAGAAGACGTATCGACGGGATGATGATTAAACACGACGCCAGCACCAACAGCGGCGGATTTCTGCGTCATGGTGCCGAGCCGGTAACCGATGTCTCAACCTGCCCCGGCGCGGTGCATCCAATCATTCGCACCCATCCGGAATCGGGCCGCAAGGCACTCTATTTGGGTCGTCGCCGTCATGCCTACATCATGGAATTGCGGGTCGAGGAATCGGAGAGCCTGCTCGACGAAATCTGGGCGAATGCCACGCGCCCGGAATTTACCTGGCACCATCAATGGCGGCTGGGGGATGTATTGATATGGGACAATCGCTGCGCGATGCATCGGCGCGATTCTTTCGACCAGAACACGCGGCGCGTCATGCACCGCACGCAGATCAAGGGCGGCCGCCCTTTCTAGACATCACAGTAATCAAAGGCCGCGCCTACCGGCGCCGGTCTCGTAAGAGTTGGAGTTGAGAATGTCGCAAGCGCTTGCCGATCCGAAACCCGCGAAACCCGAGCCCGCGCAGGCCGCCGTCGCCGTCGATGCGGTCGTGCAGAAGGCGCGCCGGGCCATGCAGAAAATTGAGAACGCCGGACAGGCCCGTATCGACGAGGCGGTGACCGCCCTGGCGTGGTCGATCTATAAGCCCGAACGCGCCCGGGAACTGGCCGAACTCGCGGTTCTCGACACCGGGTTGGGCAATGCCGACGACAAGGTCACCAAGAATACCCGCAAGACCTTCGGCACGTTGCGTGACCTCATGCGCGCCCGCACGGTGGGCGTCATCGAGGAAGACAAGGCCAAGGGCATCGTCAAATACGCCAAGCCGGTCGGTGTGGTCGGCGCCGTGACGCCCTCGACCAACCCGGCGGCAACTCCGGTCAACAAGGCGATGATGGCTGTCAAGGGCGGAAACGCCGTGATTATCGCAGCATCGCCGTCAGGCTGCGCCACCACCGAAAAGACCGTCGACTACATGCGGACCGAGCTCAGGAAAGTCGGCATGCCCGAGGATCTCGTGCAGATGCTGCCGAAACCCGTGTCGAAGGAAATGACGCAAGCCTTGATGAAGGCGGTCGATCTGGTCGTCGTCACCGGCAGCCAGAACAATGTGCGCTCTGCCTATTCCAGCGGCACGCCGGCGATCGGCGTTGGCGCCGGCAACGTGCCGGTGATCATCGATTCGACGGCGGACCTGGATGACGCGGCGGAGAAGATCTGCGCCTCCAAGATTTTCGACAATGCGACGTCGTGTTCCTCGGAAAACTCAATCACCATCGTGGACGATGTTTACGAGGACGCCATCGCGGCGCTGGAACGCGCCGGCGGCTATCGCGCCACGCCGGAGGAGTGCCGGAAGATCCAGGACACTTTGTGGCAGGATGGTCACCTGAACCGCCATATCATTGCCCGCGATCCCGCGGTCTTCGCCGAGCTGTGCGATTTGCCGGTGGCGGCGAAGGGCGCAAAGTTCTTCATGGTCGAAGACAGTGGCGTCGGCGACGACCATCCCTTTTCCGGCGAAAAGCTTTCCCTGGCGCTGACCATTTACAAGGCCAAGGATTTCGACGCGGCAAAACAGCATGTCCAGAAAATCCTGGACTACCAGGGCGCCGGACATTCGGTCGGCATCCATACCAAGGATGCGGCACATTATCGGACGCTCGCCGAGGAGTTGAAAGTGGTGCGCGTGCTGGTCAATCAGGCGCATACCTTCGGTAATGGCGGGTCCTTCACGAACGGGTTGGACTTCACCCTTTCAATGGGGTGCGGCACCTGGGCGGGGAATTCCATTTCGGAAAACCTCAACTGGCGGCATTTCATCAACATTACCCATCTGGTGACGGAAATCCCGGAGGATAAGCCGACCGAGCAGGCGCTGTTCGGCGGTCACTGGGAACGCTACGGGAAGTAAATACATGGATTTCGAGGAATACGCGGCGAAGCCTTTGCTTGTCGCCGCAGGGATCGCTGTCCCTGAAAGCGGGCTGGCGGCAACCGCATCCGATGCGGCGGCGCAGGCGGCGCGCATTGGCCCTTGCGTGGTCAAGGCGCAGGTGCCAACCGGAAAACGCGGCAAGGCTGGCGGTATCAAGCTCGCCAATTCGCCGGAAAAGGCCGAAGCGGCGGCCGGCCAGATCCTCGGTATGACGATCGGCGTTCACACGGTCGAAAAAGTGCTGGTGGAGGCGCAGGCGGACATCGCAGTGGAATACTACGCGGCGGTGATGACCGATCAGGCAAGCAAGGGGCCGCTCGTCATGTTCTCGACCGAGGGCGGCATGGACATCGAGGAGGTTGCGGCCGATCACCCCGACAAGATCGTCCGGCTGGCCGTCGATATTCGCGAGGGCGTCACCGCCGACGCTCTCGTGGCGATGCTGGCGCCGCTCGAATTGGGCGATCGCGCCGTCCCGGTGGCCGATGTACTGGCCAAGCTTTACCGGGTCTATGCCGAGAATGACGGTGAGTTGGTCGAGGTCAATCCGCTGGTGGTCACCGGTAGCGGCGATTTGATTGCGCTCGACTGCAAATTTACCCTGGAGGATTCGGGCGCCGTGCGTCATCCGGAGCTACGCGATAGGGCCGCACCAGAGACGCTGACCGGCCTCGAGGCGCGGGCGGCGGAGTCAGGCCTCAAATATATCGATCTGGACGGCAGTGTCGGAATTCTCGCCAACGGCGCCGGCTTGACCATGACGACGATGGATATGGTGCGGTATTACGGTGGCGCGCCGGCCAATTTTCTCGAGATCGGCGGCGAGGCCTATACCTTGGGCAAGCCCGCGCTTGAACTCGTCATGGCGAACCCGAAGATCAAGAGCCTGCTGGTCAATTTCTGCGGCGCGTTTGCTCGCACCGACGTGATGGCCGAAGGGATCGTCGCCGCGTGGGAAGAGCTCAAGCCGGACCTGCCGGTGTTTTTCTCGATCCACGGCACCGGCGAAGACGAGGCGATTGCCCTGGTGCGGGACCGGCTCGGCATGGAGCCTTACGACAAGATGGATGAAGCCGTGATCGCGGCGGTGGAGGCGGCGAAATGATCGTACGCAAGGGAGAGCGGGTCCTGGTACAGGGGCTGACCGGCAAGCAGGGCACATTCTGGTCGGAACGCATGATGGAGTACGGCACCGAGATCATGGGCGGCGTCAATCCAAGGAAGGCGGGCACCGAACATATCGGGTTGCCGGTCTATGCCACCGCCAAGGATGCCATGGCGGACAAGGGTTTCGAGGTGGCGGTGATGTTTATTCCACCGCTCGGCGCAAAAGCCGCGGCGCTCGATGCGATCGGCGCGGGTGTCAAGAAAATCGTTTGTTTGACCGAACACATCCCGGTGCAGGACGTGATGTACTTCCTGGCGGCGGCGGATGAGGCGGGATGTCAGGTGATCGGCCCGAATACGACCGGCGTGGTCACCACCGGCGAGAGCTTCGTCGGCTTCATGCCGGCCTTCAACGAGCGCATCATGCGGCCGGGCCGGATCGGCGTGATTTCGCGCAGCGGCAGCCTCGGCACCTTCATCTGCATGAAGGTGGTCGAAGCGGGCATGGGGACCTCCGCCTTCATCGGGATCGGCGGCGATCCGATCATCGGCACCACCACGCTTGCGGCGCTGCAGCAGCTCGATGCCGATGAAGGAACCGACGGCATCGTGATCGTCGGTGAGATCGGCGGCACGATGGAAGAGGAAGCGGCGGAATATGCGGCGACGATGAAGAAGCCGATGGTGTCCTTCATCGCCGGATCGGCCTCGCCGGAAGGCAAGAAAATGGGCCATGCCGGCGCCATCGTAATCGGTGATAAGGGCACGCACGCGTCCAAGAAATCGGCGTTCGAGGCGGCGGGCGTCGCGGTCATGGATTCGCCGTCGCAAGCGGGCGTCATGCTGCGCGAACGCATGGCTTAGACAGCAGGTTCGCTACAGGCTACCATCCGCGCCTCACGGTGAGGGGAGCCAGATGCCGAAATTCGCCGCCAACCTATCGACGATGTTCCCGGAATTCGAGGTGCCCGACCGGTTTGCGGCCGCGCGCGACGTCGGCTTTACCGCGGTCGAATTTCTCCGTCCCTATAATTTCCCGTTGGCGTCGGTGCGCCAGTGGCTGGACGATGCCGGGCTCGAGATGTTGCTGTTGAATTCGCCGCCGGGAGACAGCGAGGCCGGTGAGAAGGGCATGGCGGCGCTGCCGGGTCGCGAAGGAGAGTTCCGCGAAAGTCTGGACCTGGCCTTGGAATATGCGAACGGTCTCGGCGCGACGATGATGCATTTGATGGCGGGAGTCGTGCCCGATGATGTGCCGGCGGTGGCCTGCGAGGAGGTCTTCGTCGAAAATCTCCGGGTCGCCGGCGAAGTCGCCAAGGACAACGGCGTCGCCTTGCTGCTCGAGCCACTGAACTTGCAGGACGCGCCGGGTTATCTGCACACCAACACCGCGCATACGCGGCGGATCATCGACGCGGTGGGCGGCGACAATATTTTTCTGCAGTACGACCTCTACCATATGCAGATCATGGAGGGGAATCTCGCCGAAGGCTTGCGCCGCAACCTCGACCTGATCCGGCACATTCAGTTTTCCAGCCTGCCCGGCCGACATGAGCCGCAATTTGGCGAGGTCAACATGCCGGTCATGTTCGATTTCATCGACGAGCTTGGGTATGACGGCTGGGTCGGCTGCGAATACGCGCCGAAGGAAAACACGCTGGAAGGGCTGAGTTGGGCCAAGCCTTATGGGCTCGGGCCGAACCAATAGTTGACAATACGATGCTTGCGACGCCTCGCCCTTCGTCAAGCTCAGGGTGAGGCTGAGTGCATCCGATAGGTTGGCCTCATCCTGAGCTTGACGAAGGATGCGGCCAAGCCTGTTGGGCCGAGCTGGGCTACCACGGCCAGAATTTTAGCAGGAACCGTACCACCTTCCGGGTGCGCTCGCTGAACAGCGATGGGACGAAATAGCTCCCGGCCGCGCGCTTCGATACTTCGCTGAGCGTCGGATAAGGCGCGATCAGGCTGGCCATCGCGCCGATCTTTTGCTTCTGGGCGACCGCCATCACCCAGGGCAGGAGAAGTTCGCCCGCGCGCGCGCCGGCGATCGAGGCGCCGAGCACACGGCCCCGCTTGTCGGTCACCACCTTGATCAGCCCGTCGGTTTCGTGTTCCGCCTGGGCGCGGTCGTTTTCATGGAAGGCGAAGCGCAGAATGCGGATATCCCTGCCGAGGCTTTTCTGTGCCTGCGCTTCGGTCTGTCCCACATGCGCGATCTCCGGATCGGTATAGGTGACCCAGGGAACGGCGCCGTAATTTACCTTGGCGGGCAATTTGAACAACGCGTTGCGAATCACGATGCCCGCGTGATAGCCGGCCATATGGGTGAATTGATATCCGCCGGCGACATCGCCGATGGCGAAGACCCGCCGGTTGCTGGTGCGCAGCCGGGCATCGACATCGATGCCTTTCTTGGAATAGGCGATGCCGGCAGCTTCCAGGTGCAATCCGTCGAGATTCGGCGTGCGGCCGGCGGCGACCAGCAGGTGCGAGCCAGTTATAACTTCCGATGTGCCATTCTTCTCCACCGTCACCGCGATGGCGTCGCCCTGGCGGTCAATCTGTTTGATGGCGGTTTCTTCGCGAAGGTCGATGCCTTCGTCGCGCATCCGGCGTTTGACCACATCGGTTACTTCCGGGTCGTCTTTGCCGAGAACGGCGAACATTTCAAGGATCGTTACCTGCGCGCCCAGCCGGCGATGCGCTTGGGCGAGTTCGCTGCCGATCGGGCCGCCGCCGATGACGATCAAATGGTCCGGTCGCTCGGTCAGCTCGAACACCGTTTCATTCGTCATATACGGGACCTGGTCGATGCCGGGGATCGGCGGTACGCCAGCCGAAGACCCGGTAGCGACGACGACAAATTTCGCGCGGATTTGTTTGCCGTCCGCGGTCACTTCGCGTGGGCCGGTGAAGCGGCCTTCGCTTTGGATAACGGTGACGCCGAGTCCTTCGAAACGCGCCACCGAATCGTTCGGGGCGATGGCGTCGATGACACCCTGCACGTGATCATGCACACCCTGAAAATTGACATTGGGCTCGCCGGCGGCGATGCCGAACCGGTCGCTGCTGCGGATCGCCTGCGCCGCATGGCCGGCGGCGATCAGCGCCTTGGACGGTACGCAGCCGTAATTTAGGCAGTCGCCGCCCATTTTTCCCTTTTCGATCAAGACCGTGCGTGCACCCATCTGCGATGCGCCGGCGGCCACCGACAAGCCGCCCGATCCCGCGCCGATAATGCAGATATCCGTTTCGATGATCTCGGTCATATCAGACGCCTTTGTTCACTGGTGC
>CAYYBI010000358.1:0-3136 GCA_964469835.1 uncultured Rhodospirillaceae bacterium | reverse complement strand
TGATCAGCGAATCGCACAATGGCCGCGCTATTGAGGTAACACCCGATCAGCGGATTGTGTGGGAGTACCGCCATCCCCTGCGGCAGGTGATTGGTGGCCGGCCCTATATAACCATCGTTTTTGAGGTTCTAAGGGTCGATCCGGGAAATCTGACGTTCCTCGGCGAAGCTGACAGGTCATAGAACCCGAATTGCCGTCTGCCCCGACCGTTAACGAAGTGTAAATTGGCACGCCTTTTGCTCCTCTAATTTGCATGGAGCCCGAAATCGGGTACGCGTTGCAAAAGGGAAGAGACATGGCAAATGTAACATATATGAAAAACGTAGCCGCGCGCCGTGCGGTCAACCGCAACCGGAATTATGCGAACACGCTCGTTCATTACCTGGGTGTCAACGAAGCGCTGAAGATCTGCCAAGAAAAAATGTGGCACAGCGTCTACCAGGCCATCGTCGAGCAGCATGAGAAAGAGGACGTGGCGCTAGAACGCGTAAGCTGAAAGTTCAGTCGGATTCGAACCGCGCGCGCAGAATGTTCTTCTGGATCTTGCCCATAACATTGCGCGGCAGTTCATCCACAAAGTGGATTTCCTTCGGCACCTTGTAGCCGGCGAGTTGTTCCTTCAGCGCATCGATCAGCGTCTCCGCCGCAGGCGGATTGCCCGCCGGTTTGACAGCTGCGACCACGCGTTCGCCGAAATCCGCGTCGGATATTCCGACCACCGCCGATTCGGCGACCCCATCCATGGCATCGAGCACTTCCTCGATCTCCTTGGGGTAGACGTTGTATCCGCCGGTGATGATGAGGTCCTTGGCGCGCCCGACGAGATATAGGAAGCCGTTCTCGTCATAACGCGCCATATCACCGGTGATGAAGAAGCCGTCGGGCCGGAATTCGGCGTTGGTCTTCTCCGGCATGCGCCAGTATCCTTTGAAGACGTTCGGGCCGCGGACCTCAAGCATTCCGGTCTCGCCAGCCGGCAATTCCTCACCATCCTCGCCAACCACCCGCAACTCCACGCCCGGCAAAGGCTTGCCAATGCTGCCCGGGATTCGTCCACCCTCACCCTCCAGCAGATTTGAAGAGCTCATGACGGTTTCGGTCATGCCGTAGCGTTCCAGAATCTCGTGGCCGGTCCGGTCCTTGAATTCCTCCCAGGTCTCCGCCAGCATCGGTGCAGAGCCGGATATGAACAGGCGGCGCCCGACGAAGGGTTCAGGCGTGAAATCGGAGCTTGCAAGAAGGCGGGTATAGAATGTCGGCACGCCCATCATGACGGTGCAGCGGGGCAGGGACCCCATAACGGCGGCAGCGTCGAATCTTGGCAGGAAAAGCATGCGGCAACCGCTGACCAGTACGCAGTTGGTCGCGACGAACAGGCCGTGCGCATGGAAAATCGGCAGCGCGTGCAGCAACACGTCGTTTCCGGTAAATCCCCAGGCTTCGCATAGCGTATTGGCGTTCGACCACAGGTTTTCGACGGTCAGCATTGCGCCCTTGGAGCGCCCGGTCGTTCCGGACGTATACAAAATCGCAGCGAGGTCGCGCATGTCCCGCGCGACCTCCTCTTGCAGACGCGTTGCATCCGCCGTCCGTTCGGCAAAGCTGCCGCTGCCGTCCGCGTCCAGTGTCAGGGTATGGGCAGCACCGGCCTTTTCGGCAAGTGGCGCAATATTGTCCTCGTCGTCGGGCCGGCAGACCACCACCCGTGGTTCCGAATCGGCCAGGAAATACTGCATCTCGGACGCCGTGTAGGCTGTGTTGAGCGGCAAGAAGGCACCCCCGGCCCGCAGTGTGGCGAGATAGAGGAGGGCCGCCTCCGGACTCTTTTCCACCTGGACGGCCACCCGGTCACCCGGCTCGACGCCCAGTTCGACCAGCAGACCGGCATAGAGTGCGCTCATGGCCTCGACGTCGCCATAGGTGAAACGTTCGCCGGACGACGTCTCCATGAAAACAGTCGCGGGGTTCTTCGGAAACCGGCTCGCGAAAAGTTCGTATAGATTATCCGACACGGTGTGCCTGTTCCTTACTTCAGTCTTGTCGCGTCGAGGCCTTCCTGACTGATTGAGAGCCCGAGCCCTGATTTTTCGGGTATTGCCAGCCGCCCGTCAACCGGATATGGCGGGTTGATGAACAGCGCGTCCTCGATACCGGACTGGGCGACGTGGTGCTCCAGCAGCCAGCCGTTGGGCACGCCCGCCATCAGATGCATGTTGATCAGCGGCCAGCCGGCCCCGTTTGCGACGCGGATGCCGTGGTGTTCCGCCAGGCCAGCAATTGCCGCGCCACCAGTGAATCCTCCACAGTAAAGTACGTTCGGCTGCAGCAGATCGACGGAGCCGTGTTCCAGCAGCGCGTCGAAAATCCGTGGATCGGCCTCCATCTGCCCGGCGCCGACCCGCATGCCGGTTTCCTCGCGGAAGCGGGCAAGATCGGCCGCGCCATTCCCGGCGACCGGTTCCTCGAACCAGGCGATCGGGCAATTGCGAATGTCGTGCGCCAGTGCCCGGGCGGTCTCGCCCGAAAATCCCTCGTTCGCATCGATGATCAGCGACGCCTCGTCGCCGACGGCATCGCAGACCGCGTGGATGCGCCGCGCATCCTCGCGCCAGCCGCCGGAATCAACGGCGACGACCATCTTCAGCTTGCGATATCCGTCCGCGACCGCTAGGCGCGCTGCCTCCGCCAACTGCGTGATATCGTATTGCGGCAACCCGAATGTGATATAGACCGTGACCGAATCGCGGGCGCCGCCCAGTATGGCGGCGATGCTCCGTCCCGCGACCTGGCCGCAGATGTCCCAAAGCGCAATATCCAGCGCCGAGGCGGCGCTGGCGGCGACACCGGTCATTCCGCGCGGGTTCAGTTTTTCGCGAATTCGGTCCTGAACTGCCGCCGGCTCGCGGGGATCCATTCCGGCGACCGCCGGGAACACTGCCGCTTCCAGGACATCGGCAACCTGGCGCGGAAGGAAGCGGCCGGTGAAACCGTGTCCGGCCAGCCCATCATCCGTCGTCACCCGACAGACCACGAACGGTCGCGGCGGGCCGCCCCGGTAATCCTCGATCCGGTCGCTCAGCAGCGGCGCCGAACCGGCGGCTGCATGGACGGACGCCTCGAGACGTTCGATTCTCAT
>CAYYBI010000357.1:0-4884 GCA_964469835.1 uncultured Rhodospirillaceae bacterium | reverse complement strand
TTCGTGCTGGCGGCGATCGCGGCGGCGAAACTTACCGGGTCGACATAGGCGCAAATGCCGTCGAAATGATGCTCGGCCAGCCACAGCATTTCCATACCCAGTTGGTCGCAGAGCTGGGCTTCGCGCAGGGTTTCATTGATGATCTGTTCGTCTTGCGCCGGATCCATGCTGGCGGGAAACAGAAAGTTGCTGAATTTCACCTGGATTCTCCCCTGATTGGCTTTTGCGTAGTGTTGCCGTCGGCGGTCGCCGCGAGAAACCGGCGCTTGCCGGCTTGAATGTGAGTAGCCAGCTCTTCGCCGGCCCGTGGTGCGTCCCGGTCCTTGAGCGCGGCAAGGATCGTCTTATGTTCCCGGTTCGAGTCGGCCAGGCCGCCGCCGAGCAGGAGGCTGCGGCGCCGATACAGATTAAGTTCCTTCACCAGCCCATCGCACAGCGCGCGCAATCGGTCGTTTTCCGCGAAATCGACGATACGGTCATGGAATTCGCGGTTAAGGGCGTAGAAGGCCTCGAAATCATCGCGGTCGTTGGCGTCGTCCATTCCGGCGACGATCTCGGTGAGCACTGCGATCTGGTTGTCACTGATGCGCGTGGCAAGGGTTTCGCCTGCGAGCCGCATCAGACTGGACCGGACGTCATAGACGTCGGCGGCTTCCTTGCGGGTGATTTCACGGACGAAGAAACCGCGGTTCACGATGACGGTGAGCAGGCCGATTTCCACCAGGCCGCGACAGGCTTCGCGGATCGGCCCGCGGCTGATCGACAATTCGGCGGCCAGGCTGTTTTCGTTGATCCGCGTACCGGAGTCGATTTCTCCGTACAGGATGCGGCGTTCGATTTCCGCCTGAACGGCGCTCGACAGGGAGTTGGAGCGCAACAGCTGTAACGTGTCTTGGGTCTTGGTCAATTCAGTCGCTCATGATGGGGATACGGCAAATCGCTGATCGTCACTGTAGCATCGAATGTGAGATTGTAAATTGTCGACAATTCAGAGTCACGATTCGCCGTGCCCTTAAAATGGTACGTTCGGGACGCTGACTTAAGGCGGAAAAATGCGTGCTAGCCCTGTTTTAGGGGAGCCTAAAGAGGGGGAGGAGCCTCGATGTGGACAGGGCTAGCAAAGTGAGAGGGGATTTACTTTTATAGTTTCGATATGGGGCCGTGGGCGCAGGGGTCAAATGCAGCACGGGACATGCGGCATCATTCCCGGGTGCCGCCGGACATGATTCCCATCCATCGCCATTCGCCGGAGTTGCACGGCGGGCTCTCACGGGCGGTGGCCCGCCAGATGCGCCATTGCGGCACGCGCCCCGCGATTTCAAGGATCAGTTTGCGACGAATGGCGCGGGCAAAATCGTTGAAGCCGTTTGCCACAACATGAAAGGCGCCGGGGCCGCCGATCACACAATCGCGGTAGAACAGGTCGAGGTTTTGGATGGTCGGAATATTCTGCGTTTTCGGGTCGGACAGAATCGGCAGCCCGTTGATAACGATGCCGGCTTTGACCGCTTTGTCCCGCGCTTCATCGACCAGATTGCCATAGTTGTTGGCGCCGTCGCCGGAGATATCGATGATCCGCCGTATGCCGTCGAACCGATTTTCCGCAAAGCGCGGGATGGATTTCTCGATGGCGTCGCTGATTGACGTGCGATGGGCCCGTTGCATTGGCGCCGCGGCGAGTTTTTCCGCGAAGGCGCGGGCGCTGGCTGTATCTGAAATGACCGTCCAGTCGACCACGACCTTGTAGTGGCCCAGCCCCGCCCATTCCACATAGCTCACCGCGATTTTTCGATGGGCGCCCCCACGAATCGCGGCGATGACGGTGGGATCCGACATCGCCGAAAGGTACCCCTTACGTTGCAGCTCGGCCTCGTCGAAATCGACGCTGCCGGAAACATCGACCGCGAGGATCAATTCGAGATCGACCGCTTCGCCGGCTTTGGCTTGTGAACCGCTTAGGGTGACGGCGACGAGGCAGGCTAACAACGAAACGATAAGACGGTTTTGGCGTATCAACAGGTGCATGGCGGTATCCTCTGCGGTCGCTCGGACGGGCGATGAGAACACCCGGGAGAATCGGCTCAATGTATTCGGTCGGCACCGTTTCCCGGGCCCGCGCTCCTCCGCTATGGTAACGCCAGAAATGGTGCCATCAATCAAACGCGGGAGAATCGTTCCATGGAAAATCCGATGAGTCTAGAAGACCGTGTGATCATCGTTACCGGCGCGGCGCAGGGAATTGGCCGCGCCGTCGCGCTAAAAGCCGCGGGGCTCGGCGCGACGTTGGCCCTGGTCGACCTGAACGAGGATGGCGCGCGCGAAACCGCCTCGATGATCGATAGCGAAAATGCGGTGTATATCGGCAGCGTCGCCGAGCCGGCCTTCGTGCAGGAGACGGTCGATGCGGTGGTGTCGAAATTCGGCCGGGTCAACGGGCTTTACAACAATGCCGGCATCATCCGCACGGCAATGGCGCACAAGATGTCCGTGGCCGATTGGCAGGCGGTAATCGACGTCAATCTCAGTGGTGTTTTCTATGTCCTACAGGCCGTCGGCCGGCATTTCCTCGACCGCATGAAGGAGGGCGACGACAGCCCGGGCCGGATCGTCAACACCTCGTCCGTGGCCGGACGGCGCGGAACCATCGGACAGATCAACTATGGCGCGGCGAAATCCGGCGTCCTGGGGATCACCATGAGCGCGGCGCGCGAATGGGCCAAGTACGGCATCAACGTTAACAGTGTCTGTTTTGGCACTGTCGAAACGCCGATGACCGAAGTCGTCCGTGGTCCGAAATTCATCGAGCGCACGATGGCGCGCATACCGATGGGCCGCATCGCCACGCCGGACGAAGTGGCGGGGCCGGTTTGTTTTTTGCTGACCGATACGGCGAGCTATATCACCGGCCAGCATCTCAACATCTGCGGCGGGTCGCAAATCGGGTTCTAGGTTTTTTGCTTGGGCAAGGGGCGCGCAATTCTGAGGCCCCTTGAACCGCCGGCACGGCACATCGATGTGACGACAGTGAACGGGCGGCTTCCGGTCTGAAGTGCCGCTGTACCATCCGGGGAACTGCCTCATGCAGGTGCTTGCGATTACGCCAATCTATGCCGGTATTCTCGCCCTGCTTTATCTATTCCTTGCCGCATCCGTTATTCGTCAGCGTTTCCGGCGCCGCATTTCCGTCGGCGATGGCGGCGATGCAACCTTTATGCGCACGATGCGGGCGCACGGCAATTTGGCGGAATACGTTCCGATCACTCTGATCCTGATGGCTTTCGCGGAATTGCTTGGCACCGGTGGTCTGGTGCTGCACGCCATTGGCGCCTTTTTGCTGATCGGACGTCTCAGCCATGGCTGGTGCTTTCTGTTCGCGGCGCACAACCTCAAAGTGCGGATCGCGGGCATGGCCCTGACGCTCTCGTCCATTGTCATTGGCGCGATTGCCTGTTTGTGGGCGAGTTTGACGGTTTAAGTCTCCACCAAGGCCTATTTCCTATAAAAACGCCATAATATCAATTGGTTATAAGGCAGGCGAAATAGCAACCTAATTGAAGTAATCGCTTATATTTCTATTAGTTGGTACTTTTGAGATGTTTCTAAAAATTGCCTACCCATCCGTATTACTTAAATTTAACCAAAATAGACCGAGTCATTGCAGACAAACAAAATAAAATACAAGAAATAACAAACGTATTTCCGGTGCAGCAAGCCCGGACGAGGTAGTGCGGAAAATGGATGAAATTACAGTTTACCTTGTAGGAGGTACCACGGCCACGCGAGGAGAACTTAGCCTCGTGCTCAACATGGCCAATTTCAACGTCGAGGGCGGCTTCGACGACCCCGCCGCGTGCTGGGCTTCGGCCACGCGCGATCCGGATCTGGTGCTGATTTTGCCGACGGCGGAGACGCGGGCGGAGGAGCGATCCTCCGATCCGCGCATACTCCTGCGCGAACTTCGGCAGGTCTTCCCGACGACGCGATTGGCGATCGTTACATCGGAATCGTCCAAGGTGTTGCAGCAGAAGTGCATCGATGCGGGTGCCAACGCGTTTTTGCCGCTATCCATGCCGGCGGATTCGTTTTGCCAGTCCCTGCGCGTGGTATCCCTGGGACAAGACGTCTTTGCCGCGGGAATTCGACCGGCCTGGCAGCGCCGGCAGGTACAGATGCTGATGCAGTCGGCGTCCCGGCAGAAAGATCGGCGGGTTGCGACGCGCAAACGGACCCTGATCAAGGCGCAGCTGGTTTTCAACGACAGCCACTGTCAGATGGATTGCACGGTGCTCGATATTTCCGAGACCGGCGCAAAAATTCGCCCAACCGATTTGACCAGCCTGCCGGCACGGTTTGAGCTCAGAATTCACTTCGGCAAGGCACATGCGTGTGAAGTCGTGCGCCGGTCGGCGAACTATCTTGGGGTACGGTTCCTTGATGTCGAGAACGCGGCCAGCGAAGCACTGCCGAGTTGGCAGCGCTATTCGACTGTCGAAATGCCGAACCGGCTCGAAAAGCGAGAGAGTGCTCTGTCCGCCCTTTGGTAGGGAGGACGTTCGCGGCGGGGATCGCGGGCTCATGCCCAATGATTCGGTGTGGTGGCGATGGAAATTCGGGATTTATATAAATCCGTTGGCACGAGGCGGGATTTTCGGTTGCTCACCGCGCTGATGGATCATTGGCGTCGCGTCGCCGGTGACAAGGCTTTACCATCCTATGCCGATCTAGACCCTGTTGATCTGGGGCCCTTGTTTGGGCATGCCATCTTGATCGATGTCAGCGGCGCGCCGGTTCGTTTCCGGGTTCGGCTGACCGGGGCGATGATAGACGAGACATTCGGCCGGTCCTATGCCGGACACTGGATCGATGATCCGAACGCCCGGTATT
>CAYYBI010000356.1:0-10707 GCA_964469835.1 uncultured Rhodospirillaceae bacterium | reverse complement strand
CGTAAGGCGCGGGCAGATCCTTTGGCCGGACTTCGAAGCGCTGACCCGGCGCGTCCGCATGGGCCGACCCCAGGCACCCGGCGATCAGCGCCGCCGCGCCGAGTATCCGCCACGCCGGACGGCGCGTCAGCCAGTCACGTGGTGCGCAACGCAGCCACACCCGGCAATTCCTTGCCCTCCAGCCATTCGAGGAAGGCACCGCCCGCAGTCGAAACATAGGAATATTCCTCCACGACGCCCGCGTGGCGCAGCGCGGCGACCGTGTCGCCGCCACCCGCCACCGAGACAAGCCGCCCCTGTGCCGTCAGCGTTGCCGCGGCCCGGGCGACACTCACCGTGCTGGCGTCAAAGGGCGGAAATTCGAAGGCCCCGAGCGGCCCGTTCCAAAGCAGCGTGCACGTAGCCTCGAGCCGCGACGCCAGGCCCTCGGCGCTCTCCGCGCCGATATCGAGAATCATGCGCCCGGGCGGGACCGCATCGGTCGGCACGGTTTCCGTCGGCGCGCCCACTTCCAGATTTTCCGCGATCACCACATCCGACGGGAGCACGATTTCACACCCGACGGCATCCGCCTTGGCCATGATCTCGCGCGCCGTCTCGGCGAGATCGTGTTCGCATAGGCTGTTGCCAACATCGGTGCCGAGCGCGTGCAGGAACGTATTCGCCATGCCGCCGCCGATCACCAGCGCATCCACTTTTTCGATGAGATTGCCGAGCACCGCCAGTTTGGTGGACACTTTGGCGCCGCCGACAACCGCCATAACCGGCCGCTCGGGCGCGCCGAGGGCGGCTTGCAAGGCTTCCAGTTCCGCCTGCATATTGCGGCCCGCGGCCGAGGGCAAGAGGCCGGCAATCGCCACGGTCGACGCATGCGCCCGGTGCGAAACCGAAAATCCGTCATTGACGTACACGTCAGCGAGCGCCGCCAGCGCTTCGGCAAAGACCAGATCGTTCGCTTCCTCACCCGGATGAAAGCGCAAATTCTCCAACAACGCCACGTCGCCATCGCCGAGCGCGTCGACCACCACCGCGGCCTCCGGTCCGATGCAGTCCGTAGCGAAGGCAACCGGCGCGCCATCCAATGACAACGACAGCGCGTCCGCGACCGGCCGCAACGACATTTCAGGCACCATCTTCCCTTTCGGCCGGCCGAAATGGGACATCACGATGACCCGGGCGCCCTTGCCGCTTAGCTCGCGCAGTGTCGGCACCAGGCGGTCGATACGCGTCGCATCGGTTACCCGGCCATCCCGGATGGGCAGGTTCAGATCGCCGCGCACCAGAACCCGGCGGCCGGAAACGTCGATATCGTCGAGCGTCTTGAACATGGACAAAATCCCGCCCAGGAGGTTTGAATTGGCTTCCACTACAGGATTAGCGTTGACCTCGCAATGGCATGATACCAGGGCAGGAACCAACGATTCCAGGCATCAAATTTCGCCGCCGGCCGCGCTTGTCGCATCCGTGGGCTTATGGTTTTATCGAAAAATGATCGGATGCCAAACATGTGACGGGGAGGACATAGCCCACTTCACGGCACCGGGCGGGTACGAGCATGTGGAATGGAAACAGCAGCCGCGATCGTCCGCCATGACCGCACCGGATTATAAGATTTACTTCACCAATGACAATCCGTCGCGCCTTTACACCCGTCACTGTCTCGGCCGGATCGACATCAAACTCAATTTCCGCCGCGGCAGAGAGCATTTCGCGGTGAAATCGTGAAACTGATCGCGCTCTATGTTTCCGTTGCGTGCGTATTAGCCGCAATTTCCGGTGTGCTTTTTCTGTTCAAGGACGAACTCAGATTGCAAATTGTCCGCGTCACGGTTTTTGAGTGGATGGGAATAATCTTCCTTACAAACATCGTCTTTACCATCGCAATCGTGCTCTTGACGCACTATGCCGAAAAAATGAAGCGGAATGACGGCAACCGCGACGATCGTTAGATCCGCTGTGCCGGCAACCCCCTTGACCTGCGCCGCGTCACCGCCAGATTTGGTATGATATGGCCATACCCAACGCCCTCGATCGCCTGTCCTACGCGTTCTCGCAGAAAGTGCGAACCGCTTGGTTCGGCAGCCATTACGTGCTGGCAGCGCGCACCGCGCCGCCGATCGAAGCCTCGATCGCCGAACGCGAGGCGCTGCCGTCCTGGCGTCACATCGGCCGCGATTTGGACGCGTTGTTTCAGAGGGATTGGGCCAATATCGAGGCAGGATACTACCAAGCGCCGCACGATATGTGGCCGAATCCTGCCGGCGTGGTGCGCCAATCACTGCGATTCTTCCGGGATCTTGGGGCGGTCAACCGGCGCAAGCGCGAACGCGCCGCTCAGGAAGTCTTCGCGCCGCCCCATCGCGGCCGTTATCCCCGCTACTACCTGCAAAATTTCCATTATCAGAGCGAAGGCTATCTGAGCCCGGAATCGGCCCAGCTCTATGACTATCAGGTCGAAGTCCTGTTCAATGGCGGTGCCGACGCGATGCGCCGCCAACTGCTCGTGCCGATGCGCGACTTCTTCGCCCGCAAACCCGTGCGCGCGGCTCGGCTGCTGGATGTCGCCTGCGGCACCGGCCGCTTCCTGACATTCGTGAAGGACAATCATCCGAGATTATCTGTCTCCGGTGTCGACCTGAGCGGCCCATATCTCGCGCAGGCGAAGCGACACCTACGCCACTGGTCGCGGGTCGGCCTGGCCGCCGGCAATGCGGAAGCGCTGCCGTTCGAGGACGGCACATTTGATCTCGCCACATGCATCTATTTGTTCCACGAATTGCCGCGCACCGTGCGCCGGCGCGTCGCCCAGGAATTGTCCCGCGTCGTCATGTCGGGCGGGCTGCTGCTCATGATGGATTCGATCCAGCGCGACGATCACCCGCCATACAATCCCCTGCTGGAGCGATTTCCGCTTTCCATGCACGAACCTTATTTCGCGGATTACGTGGGCGACGACCTCGATGGAATGTTCCGCGACAGCGGCTTCGAGGTCGTGTCCGTCGAACGTGTGTATTTTTCCCGCATGATGGTTTTGCGACGACACTAGCGATCTAAACAGGCAACCGGGCACGCCGCGCGAGGCCTTTTAACTCGCCAAATCCTTAGCGATCATCTAAAAACCGCGCGTCCAACTAAGCTACGGTGGCAAACGGCATTTGCACCGCCGCGCCATTTTTTATTGCTGCGAAAACGGGATCGAGCCGACGGCGATGGGTAGCGTGAACTCTGACCGAGGCGGTCTAGCATTATCGGTCGTTATCCGGTCAAGGACGAAACCGGCAACATCCAGCCGCTGCTCGATGAAGTCGCCGCCGCAATGAAGCCCCGCTCCGGCCGCATCGCACGCCTGGCCTATGTCTTGATCCCCAACGGCGCGGGCGATTGCCGCTAATCGAAAATCCGGTGGTATGATGGCAACGTTGTCAGCGCCGCACGACGGGGAGAGCCGTCATTCCAACGAGCATCTTCGCCTATATCTGGCGCCACAGTAAGCCGCAGCAATTGTTGCTTGTCGTCGGCGCGTTGATCTATCTGCCGATGCTCTACCTGTTCTTCGAGCTGCCGAAAATCATCATCAATGACGCGTTGAAACCGGATGCCGGCAGTTTCCCGAGAGAGATCTTCGGCACATCGTTCGATCAGATCGGATTTCTGTTGCTGTTGTGCGCGGCGCTGCTGGTTCTGATGCTGATCACCGCCGGCACGCGATACTACCTCAGTGTCCACAAGGGCGTGCTCAGCGAAGTCATGTTGCGGCGGTAGTTGACCGCGACGAAATTGTTGCCCTCGCGCATATTGCGTTTGGCGATCCGGCGGAACTCGGCGGCCGAACTGTCGGCCGCATGGGTGTGCCTGGCGGTCGCGCCATGGACCGCCATGACCTTTGCCGCCTGCTCCAGGGTCTGGCCGATACGGAGCGTGGTCGAGCGGTCGATGATCGTCTCGACCCGCGCGTTGAAATAATTCGCCTGGGTGAAGAAGGCGTAAGGCTTGTATTTCGGATCGACCGGCCGCTTGATCGGCAGTGCGTTGAGGATCGACACACCGGTCGCCACCGAACACAGCGTCTGGCGTTGCTGAGTGGTGAAGGTCCCCATCAGCGAATTGTAATCGACGCGATGGGCGCTGCGGTTGATCCGCTCGCGACCTTCCACAGACGTCAGCAGCACGTAGGATCCGGTGATCTTGGCCGGCTTCTTCGGCGCGGCGTCCGTGGTGACACAACCCGCCAGGATCAACGCCAGGGCCGGCGCCATCAAAACGCCGAAGATACCGGATCGTTTGGTCATCGCCCGCCTCCAGAATCCGGGCGGGCCTTGCGTCGCCTGAGTTTCTTTCGTCTATTTGACCAGACGGACAGATCGGCGCAATCCGAAACTGTCTTACACGGAATCAAATTTCCGTGCCGGAAAGACACCGAAAGGGCGAGGAACCATATGGCGAAATCCCCGAAACACGGCCTGGCGCAGGGCCTGACCAATTATGGCGATGCGGATTTTTCGCTTTATCTGCGGCGCTCCTTCGCCAAGTCGATGGGCTATTCGAGCGAGATGCTGGCCCGCCCGGTGGTCGGCGTCGCGCACAGCGCCAGCGGCTTCAACAACTGTCACCGACATTTTCCCGAGCTGATCGAGGCGGTGAAGCGCGGCGTGCTGGCGGCCGGCGGCTTGCCGATCGATTTCCCGACGATCTCGCTGGGCGAGGTCTACCTCAACCCGACCAGCATGATGTACCGCAACCTGATGTCGATGGATGTGGAGGAAATGGTCGCCGCCCAGCCGATGGATGCGGTGGTGCTGATCGGCGGCTGCGACAAGACCTTGCCGGCACAGTTGATGGGCGCGGCCTCGGCCAACATCCCGGCGATCAACCTGGTCGCGGGACCGATGATGACCGGCTCCTACAAGGGCGAGCGGCTCGGCGCGTGCACCGACTGCCGGCGCTTCTGGGCGAAATACCGCGCCGGCGAAATCGACGCATCGGAAATCAAGGAAGTCGAAGACCGGCTGGCCACCACCGCCGGCACCTGCGCGGTGATGGGCACGGCGAGCACCATGGCGTGTATCGCCGAAGCGCTCGGCATGATCCTGCCCGGTACGGCGGCCATTCCAGCGGTTCACGCCGACCGGCTGCGCGCGGGCGAGGCATCCGGCATGCGGGCGGTGGCGATGGCACGGGAAGGCCTGACCCCGGACCAGATCATCACCAAGCATTCGGTAGAAAACGCGCTCCGGGTGTTGCTGGCGATCGGCGGGTCGACCAATGCGATCATCCATCTGACCGCGGTCGCCGGGCGGCGCGGCATCGACATTTCGTTGAAACGGTTGAACGAGCTGAGCGACACCACGCCGGTGCTGGTCGACCTCAAACCGACCGGCCCCTACTACATGGAAGATTTATATGCCGCCGGTGGGCTCGGTCCGGTGCTGCGCGAAATCCGGGACATGCTGCATCTCGACTGCCTCACCGTTTCCGGCGAGACGCTCGGCGAGCGGCTGGAGGGCGAAACCGGGTTCGTCGACCATTCCGTGATCCACAAATTCGACGACCCGGTCTATCCGCAGGGCGGGCTGGTGGCATTGTTCGGATCGCTCGCGCCGGGCGGCGCCATCCTGAAACGCTCGGCGGCCGACGAGTCCCTGTTCGAAATGGAAGGCCGCGCCGTCGTCTTCCGCTCGCTCGAAGACTTGGCCGCGCGGATCGACGATCCGGATCTGGAAATCAACGCCGAGGATTTCATGGTGCTGCAGAACGCCGGACCGAAAAGCAAGAGCGGCATGCCGGAAGCCGGCTACCTGCCGATCCCGGGCAAGCTCGCCAAGGCCGGCGTCAAGGACATGGTGCGGCTGTCGGACGCGCGGATGAGCGGCACCGCCTACGGCACGATCATTCTGCACATCACCCCGGAAGCGGCGGTCGGCGGGCCGCTCTCGAAGGTGCAGACCGGCGACCGCATCCGGCTCAGCGTGCAGGAGCGGCGGCTCGATTTGCTGGTCGACAATAAAGTCCTGGCAGCGCGGCCGGCGGCGGCGGATTTGGCCGAGGCCAAGCGCGGCTACAAGCGCCTCTATGCCGACCATGTGCTGCAGGCGGATGGCGGCTGCGATTTCGATTTCCTGCGGTTCGACGGAGGATAGGGCGATGGCGGCAGAATTGGATGTCGATATCGAAGTGGTCGTCGAGGCCAAGGACATTCTCGGCGAAGGCGTGATCTGGCATCCGGCGGAACAGGCGGTCTATTGGTGCGACAATCTGAAATCCAATATCCAGCGCCACGACCCGGCGACCGGCGAACATCGCGTCTGGGACATGCCCGAGGAAGTCGGCTGCATCGTCTTCCGCGAACGGGGCGGTATCTGCGCCGCAATGAAATCGGGCTTCGCCTTCATCGACGATCTGGACGCGCTCGACATCCGCTATATCGTCGATCCGGAACCCGGGCTGGACAGCAACCGGTTGAACGACGGCAAGTGCGACCGCGCCGGGCGGTTCTGGTGCGGCTCGATGGATGCCGGCCTCGCCAAGCCGACCGCGTCGCTCTACCGGCTCGACCCGGACGGAAAGTGCAGCACGCACGACACCGACATCATCTGCTCCAACGGCATCGCCTGGAGTCCCGACAACACCATCATGTATTTTTCCGACACGCGGTCGGAGGCGCTCTACGCCTATGATTTCGATCTCGCGGCGGGCACCCTGTCCAACCGGCGGATCTTCGTCGACACCACCGACAAGCCATTCCGCATCGACGGCGCCACGGTGGATGCGGACGGGTTCTACTGGTGCGCCGAGGTACACGACTGGTGCATCGGCAAATACGCGCCGGACGGCACGCAAATCGGCCGCATCCGCCTGCCGGTGCGCCAGCCGACCATGTGCACCTTCGGCGGCAAGGATCTAGACGTGCTGTACGTCACCTCGGCGACGCGTTTTCTCGAGCCCGGCGAGGCGGCACAACAACCGCTGGCGGGCGCGCTGTTCGCGGTCCGCGGCACCGACGCGCAAGGCATCGCGGAGCCGTATTTCGCCGGATAACCATAAGAAGGACTTACCCCATGCCGGAAATCGAGACCGTCGCCGATGTCGGCAACACGCTGGGCGAAGGCGTCATCTGGAACCCGCGCGAGCAGGCGCTCTACTGGGCCGACAGCAAGGGCAAGCCGCGCATTCAGCGCTACGATTCGAAGACCGGCAAGATCGCTGAATGGGCGATGCCGGATCTGCTCGGCTCCTTCGTGTTTCGCGAAGCGGGCGGCGCGGTGGCCGGGTTGAAGTCGGGATTCCACTTCGTCGATTTCGAGACCGGCGCAACTGAGTTGATCCACGATCCGGAACCGGATTTGGCGGACAACCGGCTGAATGACGGCAAATGCGACCGGCGCGGCCGCTACTGGTGCGGCAGCCTGGACGATGGCGGCCCCGGGGGCGGTTCGCTCTACCGGCTCGATCCGGATCTGACCTGCCACAAGATGGACAGCGGCGTCACGGTCTCCAACGGCATCGCCTGGAGCCCGGACAACAAGACCATGTTCTATTCCGATTCCCGCAGCCGCACCTGCTACAATTTCGACTTCGACATCGATACCGGCGCGATCAGCAACAAGCGGGTCTTCACCTCGACCGTGGACATTCCCGGCCGCATCGATGGCGCCACCGTGGATACCGACGGCTACTACTGGTGCGCCCATATCGGCGACTGGCAGATCGCCAAATACGATCCCTCGGGCGCGATCGTCGACACGGTCCGGCTGCCGGTCAAATATCCGACGATGTGCAGCTTCGGCGGGCCCAACCTCGACGTGCTTTACGTCACCTCGGCGTTGCAATTCGTGTAGCCGGACGAGGCCGCGGACCAGCCGCTGGCGGGCGCGCTGCTGGCCATTCACGGCACCGGGGCGCAAGGCATCGCCGAGCCGTTTTTCGCCGGATGAACATCCCATAGGACAGGAGCACAGATATCATGGCAGAGACACGTACGGGCGGGTGCCAGTGCGGCGCCATTCGCTACGAAGTGACCGGCGCGCCCAAGCAGATCGTGGCCTGCCACTGCACCGATTGCCAGCGCCAGTCCGGCAGCGCCTTCGGGATGACCATGGTGGTCGATCAGGCGGACTTCCGGCTTCTGCAAGGCGACCTGAAAACCTTTCGTTCGGAATCCGATGCCGGCAGGGCGAAGCTTGGTGCGTTCTGTCCGGATTGTGGGACCCGTATTTACCGCAAGCCCGAGTGGCGCAAGGGCACGGTATCGGTTAAACCCGGCACGCTGGACGACACCCGCGGGCTGAAACCGACCGTGCATCTCTGGACCGACAGCAGGCAGCCCTGGGTTACGATCCCCGACGGCGTGAAGGCGTTCGAAAAACAGCCTTCCTGACGCCGTCGGCTCAAATTCCCTGACGGACGCGGGGGAAGACCTCCTCGGCGGCGAGCTGTATCGATTCGATCGAACGCGCCGACTCCAGGCCCGGCCAATGCATGCTCATGACCACGTGGTTCATGCCGACCCGCTGGTGAAACTTGATCATCTGTTCCGCGACATCGTCGGGCGAGCCGATGAAGAAGCGGTCCTTGGCCAAATCCTCGAACGACTGGCCGAGTTCGTCTCCCTCGCCGGGACGCGAGCGGCCAAGGCCCCACTCGTGATAGGCCCGGTACTTGGCCATGATCGGCTCCTCGGCGACACGGTAGGCTTCCTCGCGCGTGGCAGCGACGAACACCTCGCGGCGGAACGGAAATTCGTCGGGGAACGGCTTATCGGCGTCGTCGAGCGCCCGCTTGTAGGTTTCCACTTGCTCCGCGACAACGTCGAGACGGTCATGCGCGCCGATATACCAGCACGTGCCCATGCGCGCCGCGCGCCGGATCACCACATCGGCGCTGCCGCCGACCCAGATCGGCGGGTGCGGCTGCTGCACCGGCTTCGCCGAACACCCTGCATCCACGAGATTGAAATGCGAGCCCTTCAGGGTGACGGAGTCTTCGGTCCAGAGCCGTTTGATGGCCGCCAGGTTTTCCTCGAAACGCCGCCCGCGTTCCTTCTTGGACGTGCCGAAGGCCTCCAGCTCCACGTCGCGATAACCAATGCCGCAGCCGAAAATCAGCTTGCCGTTGGTCATGATATCGAGCGTGCCGAGCTGTTCCGCCACGTCGAGCGGCTTGTGCAGCGGCAGCAGCAGGACGCCGGTGTTGATGCGAACACTGGGCGCTTCGGCGGCGATCCGCGCGAGGAACGGAACCTGCGCCAGGTTCTGCAGCGGGCGCGTGCTGTAATGCGCGCCCTTGGTGATCGAGTCGTAGCCCAGCCGCTCGACGAGCCGCGCCTCCTCCAGCATTTCCGTGAAGCGGTCGGCGACATTGTCGCCCTCGGGGAACTGCCCCCGCATCATGAGTCCGAACTGCATCCGGCCCTCCCTGTTTTTTGATTCCTGCTTTCCGTGCGGCACGACTCTAGCAGCTTGCTGAAAACATGCCCAAACGCACCGGCTATCCCCGACAGCACAAAGCCGCGCGTTCAAATGCCCTGGCGGACGCGGGGAAAGACCTCCTCGGCGACGAGCTGCATCGACTCGATCGAGCGGGCCACGTCGAGCCCCGGCCAGTGCATGCTCATGACCACATGGTTCATGCCGACCCGCTTGTGAAACTTGATCATCTGCTCCGCCACGTCGTCGGGCGAGCCGATGAAGAAACGGTCCTCGAGCAGATCCTCGAAGGGCTGGCCGAGTTCGTCTTCCGCGTCGGGGCGCGAGCGGCCGAGACCCCAGGCGTGATAGGCCCGGTACTTGGTCATGATCGGCTCCTTCGCGATGCTATACGCTTCCTCGCGCGTCGGCGCCACGAACACCTCGCGGCGGAACGGGAATTCCTCGGGGAACGGCTTGCCCGCCTCATCGAGCGCCCGCTTGTAGGTCTCCACCTGATCGGCGACGGCGTCAAGCCGGTCGTTCGGGCCGATATACCAGCAGGAGCCCATCCGTGCCGCACGCCGGATCACCACATCGGCGCTGCCGCCGATCCAGATCGGCGGGTGCGGCTTCTGCACCGGCTTCGCCGAACATCCCGCATCCACAAGGTTGAAATGCGAACCCTTCAAGGTGACGGAGTCTTCGGTCCACAGTCGGATAATCGCTTCCAGATTTTCCTCGAAGCGCCGCCCGCGCGCGCCCTTCGACGTGCCGAACGCCTCGAACTCCACATCGCGGTAGCCGACGCCGCAGCCGAAAATCAGCTTGCCGTTGGTCATGATATCGAGCGTGCCGAGCTGTTCCGCCACGTCGAGCGGCTTGTGCAGCGGCAACAGCAGGACGCCGGTGTTGAGGCGGAGGTTCGGCGCTTCCGCGGCGATCCGCGCGAGGAAGGGCACCTGCGCCAGATCCTGCAGCGGATGGGTGCTGTAATGCGCGCCCTTGGTGATCGAGTCGTAGCCCAGCCGTTCCACCAGCCGCGCTTGCTCGAGCATTTCTTGGAATCGGTCGGCGACAGTGTCGTCTTCGGGGAACTGCCCGCGCATCATGATCCCGAACTGCATCCGGCTCTCCCTGCGTCTGCTTACACTTTTTAGTCCTCGATCAGTTTAGGCGGTTCCTGGTCATCTTGACCATCCGCCGCACGTTGCGTCCGGTGCCAGGCGGATTTGTAGCCGCGCAGATATTGCGGCGGGAATACCACGTCGGCCCCCAGGATGCGCGCCGCGTGCCAGGGCCAGCG
>CAYYBI010000355.1:0-4928 GCA_964469835.1 uncultured Rhodospirillaceae bacterium | reverse complement strand
CCGGGGACTCGCCGCCATCGCCAAGCACGTCGCCCCAGGGCGACACGATCAACGAATGACCGTATGTCTTGCGGCCGTCTTCATGGTCGCCGCACTGTGCCGGCGCGATCACGAAACAGCCCGTTTCAATCGCCCGCGACTGCAGCAGCACATGCCAATGCGCCGTCCCGGTCCGGCGGGTAAACGCGGACGGGATACTGATCATGCGCGCGCCAGCCTGCGCCAAGCTCCTGTAAAGATACGGAAACCGGACATCATAGCACACCGTCATGCCCAGCGCGCCCCACGGCGTTTCGGCCAGCACCGCTTGGTCACCCGGCCGGTAATTGGCGGATTCCCGAAAGGTTTCGCCATTCGCCAAGTTCACGTCGAACATATGAATTTTATCGTAGCGCGCCACGATCGCGCCGTCCGCGCCGATCAGGAATGAACGATTGGCCAGACGTTCTTCGCCCGGCAGCTTCACCGCCAGCGACCCCGCCAGGATCCAGATCCCTAGTTCCGACGCCAGGGCGCGAAACGCCGCCAACGCTGCCTCTTCTTCCTCCGGCCGCGCATCCTGCTTGGCCTGCTCGCTCCGCTGTTGGCACAAATTCACCACCTCCGGCAAGGTGACGAACGCCGCGCCGGCACCCTGCGCTTCACGGATCAGGCCATCCGCGATCCGGATATTCTCATCGATCCGGGTGGTGGAGGTAAGCTGCACACAGGCGACGCGGAGCGTATCGGTCATTTTAGCCTTCCAACAGTGGGTCGAGTTTGCCGGCATGATCAAGGGCATGGAGCTCATCGCATCCGCCGATATGCCGATTATCGATGAAAATCTGCGGCACCGTTTGCCGTCCGTCGGCGCGCGAGACCATGCGCGCCTTCTCGCCGCGATTCATCATCACGTCGTATTCGGTAAAGTCCGCCCCTTTGGAATTCAACAGCAGCTTCGCGCGGTGACAAAAGCCGCAAAACGGGCTGGTGTATATTTCAATTCTCGCCATGTTCTGCCTTTAGCTCATAAGTTCCGGCCCTTTAGATATGGCGTGTCGGCCGTATTACAAAGAGATTTCGTCCTGCCAGCCTATTGCGGCCGCACGACGCGGGCCAGGGTCAGCACATCCACCGCCGCCGCGCCGGACGCCGCCAAGACCCGCGCACATTCGTCGGCGGTCGCCCCCGTGGTCAACACATCATCAACCAGCAGGATTCGGCCGCCTTGCAGGAATTTTGACGCCCCCGGTCGCAGCGCGAACGCGCCGCGGACGTTGCGGCGGCGTGCGGGCGCGGAAAGACGACCCTGAGGCGGTGTCCGGCGCCGGCGTTTCAACAAATCCACCGCCACGGGCGTGCCGGAGATCCGCGAGAGGCTTTGCGCGAGCAGCGCTGCCTGATTGTAGCGCCGGGCGAGCAATCGCCAGCGATGCAGCGGTACCGGCGCTATCAGGTCGGCATCCCGGCACAGATCCGCGCCGGCGCGCGCCAGCCATTGGCCAAAGGCCGGCGCGCCATGCAATTCGTCCGCATGCTTGAACCGCAAAATCAGTGTCCGGCTGGCGTCGTCATAGCGAAACACCGCGCGGGCCCGCATGAAGCGGGGCGGCCGGTTCGTGCAGGCGCCACAGACGGTGCCCGGCGGCATGTCATGCTCGAACGGATAGCCGCAACGGGAACAACATGGCGGCCCCAACAAGGTCAGCGCCTTCCAGCAATCGGCGCACAGATGGCCCTGCCGATCGACCGATACCCCGCATGACAGGCAGCGCGGCGGCAGAATACCGTCGAGCGCCATGTTCAAGATGCGGTGTCCGGCCGCAATTCCCGTTTCTATCCTTCCGGCCATCCCATTGCCTTGTCTGGACGGTGAACCGTCACCCGCGCGACACCATTTGCCTCCTGCCTGCGACGTGTCCATATTCCCCGCCATGGAGAGCGTCATGCAAGTGTTTGATCGCCGGACGGTGCGGCAACATCGCGACCGGGCTGCAGACTCGCTGGCACAGCACGATTTTCTGCTGCGCGAGGTCGCGGACCGGCTGGCCGACCGGCTGCTCGACATCAACCGGCGATTTCCGGTCGCGCTCGATCTCGGATGCCATACAGGCCAGACAGGCCAAATCATCGACCCGCGGTGCGGTGTGGACACGCTCGTGCAGAGCGATCTGTCGCCGGCCATGGCGCGCCGCGCGGGCGGTCTGTGCCTTGCCGCGGACGAAGAAGCGATGCCCTTCGCCACGGGCGCATTCGACCTGATTATCAGCAATCTCAGCCTCCACTGGGTGAATGATTTGCCCGGCGCCCTGGTTCAGGCCGAAGCAATGCTGAAACCGGACGGATTGTTTCTGGCCGCGATGCTCGGCGGCGGGACTTTACAGGAGTTGCGCGCCTGCTTCATCGACGCGGAATTGGCCGCGACCGGCGGCGTTAGCCCGCGCGTTTCCCCATTTGCCGATCTGCGCGACGCGGGCGCCCTGTTGCAGCGCGCCGGATTCGCCCTGCCGGTTGTCGACAGCGACCGCATCACCGTGACCTATTCCGATCCGTTACGGCTCTTGGCGGATTTGCGCGGCATGGGTGAATCCAATGCAACACTGGAACGGCATCGGCAATTCACCCGCCGCAGCGTCCTGTGGGACGCGATGAAGCTTTACCTCGACCGGCACGCCGACGAACAGAATCGTATTTCCGCCAGCTTCGATATCGTTTACATGCATGGTTGGGCGAAGCATTCATCTCAACAAACGCCCCTGAAACCGGGCAGCGCGCAAGTGAGCCTCGCCGGCACGCTCGGCGCCGAGGAGCGCTCAGCGGGCGAACAGGCACATCCCGGCTGGCCGATTAAGGAGAATTGATGAACGATCAAGTAACGTTATCGGTCAGCGACATGGCGGTTAAAGTCTACCAATTCTTGTGGGAGGCGCGCACCGATCTGTTACGGATCGCGGCGGTGCCGGTGCTGCTTCTGTCAATCCTGGTTGTGGTGATGCGAACCGTGCTTGCCGACCAACCCGCGCCGTCCGATCAGCAATTGCGCATCGGTCTGCCGCATATCGTCTTGTGGTTTGCCTCAATTGTTTTTTACGTCATGTTCGCCGTCGCCTGTCATCGGCGGTGTCTGAAATCCGACGAAGCCTCCACGATCTGGACGGCGATTCGCTGGGACCGCCGGAAATCACGCTACTTGCTGCGGTGGATGCTGGCCGGCATTTTCGCGGCCGTCTCGGCCGCGCCGGTGCTCATCCTAATCCTGATCATTGCCCCAACCGCCGCCGGATTCTCCAGCTTGGCCGGCGGCGGCGGCGGCGCGTCCGGCGGCATTGTGGTTTTCGGCGTAATCGGCATGGCGATCATTATTTCACTGGTCAATGGACGCCTCGCCCTCTGGCTGCCACCGGCCGCAATCGACGAAGAGCTGAATCTAGCCGCTGCGTGGATTCTCGGCGCCGGCAATACCTGGCGGCTGTTCGGCATCTTTCTGCTATCGATGGCGCCCGGAATGCTCGTGTTGACCCTGGTGAACAGCGCAATGGACTTTTTGGGAAGAACTTTCGGGCTCACCGACAGCTTGAGCTACCTATTCATCCTGGCGCTTACGACCAACGCGGCGCATTACGTCGTGGTTGCCGCGACGGTAATCGCCCTTTCGCTATGCTACCAGGAACTGCGCCGGCCGGTTGGCCCCGGCATGCCCTTCCATATGAATTAGGCCAGGTTGCGATGCACTAGAGCAGGTCGCGCAACGCCGCGACGAGCGGGCCGTCGGCCGGCGGCATCGGGTAGTCGGTCATCCGGAGCGGGCGCACCCAGCTCAATTCCTGCCCCTCGCGCGGCGCCGGCGTGCCGCGCCAGACCCGGCAGACGTATAGCGGCATCAGCAGATGAAAATCTGCGTATCGGTGGCTGGCAAAGGCGACCGGGGCGAGACAGCTTTCCCGCGTATCGATGCCCAGTTCCTCGGTCAACTCCCGAACCAGCGCCTGTTCCGGGGTTTCCCCTTCATGCACCTTGCCGCCGGGAAATTCCCACAAACCCGCCATAGGTTTGCCTTCGGGCCGGCGGGCAAGCAGCACGCGCCCGTCCGGATCGACGAGGGCCGCCGCGACGACAAAGACACTCGGCAATGCCGCCGGCGTTGCCCGGTCCTGCCAACAGCCATCGGTTGTCCCGGTCATCGCCGTGTCAGGTCCGGTAGTCCGCGTTGATTTCGATATAGCCGTGGGTCAGGTCGCAGGTCCAGACGCGCGCGGCGCCCCGGCCGATCCCCACATCCACCGCGATCGAGACGTCGCGGCCCTGCAAATGCTTCTCGACCACTGCCTCGTCGTACCCGTCGACCCGTTTGCCGAGGCGCGTGATCGGCACGCCGCCAAACGCAATCGATAGCCGGTCACGATTGGCCTTTTCGCCGGCCTTGCCCACCGCCATGACAATGCGTCCCCAATTGGCATCCGACCCGGCAATCGCCGTCTTGACCAGCGGCGAATTGGCAATCGACAGCCCGATCCGGCGCGCCGATGAGTGGCTGGCGGCGCCGGTGATGTCGATCGTGACGAGTTTTTGCGCGCCCTCGCCATCCCGGACGACCTGCACCGCCAAATCCACCATCAGTTCCTCCAACGCCCGGGCAAAATCGGCCAGCAGCCGGCCGTTCCCCCGCGGCGCAACCGCGGGATGGCGCGCCTGACCGGTCGCGGCCAGCAACGCCGTGTCGCTGGTCGACGTGTCGCTATCCACGGTGATGCAGTTGAAGGACCGGCTGTTGGCGCGATTGAGCAGCTTCTGCAACACCACTGCCGGAATTTTCGCATCGGTAAACAAGAACGACAGCATCGTCGCCATGTCGGGGGCGATCATTCCCGATCCCTTTGCGATTCCGACAACGGTCACCTCGTGCTGGTCGATCTGTGCGGTGCCGACTATCCCGACCGCGAGCGCCGCTT
>CAYYBI010000354.1:0-3850 GCA_964469835.1 uncultured Rhodospirillaceae bacterium | reverse complement strand
GTTCCATGGCCCGTATCAGAGTCATAACCTGCTCGCAGGACATTTTGGGATTTGAGCGCTGCTGCTGGTAAGCCGCCACGATGGTTCTCTGAACGACACCTTTCGCTTCGCGCCAGTCATCGGCATTGGTCGCCCAGTCCGAGACCTGCCTGATCATTCGTTCGAGATGCGTCCGATTGACCTTGTGACCACAGGCGCTCGCCTGCCCCACCAACGCACCAATGATGATCGCGCCGGTTACCGCCCGGCTCTTCGCCGCATTCGGGGCCATTTCTCGGGTTTCGACCGATGGCACATCTCTGTTCACCGCAACTGCGGGTGCCGCCGATGAAAGCAAGAGCACCAACGCCAACCACTTCATGCCTCGTCTCCCGAACATATGGCTTTCTAAAAGAGCCAGTTGACGGGAATGGTACGGTGATGCGACGGCCAAAAGACAGGTAACGACGCGCTACCTCGAAAACACCGTCGCCCGAGGGCACGCGAAAGCAGTGTGGTCGATCGCCAAAACGTCCGTTTTAACAAGGCCGTTTATGGGGTGCATCGAAACGCGCAACGCCAATCTAACTAACCCGGAAGAGCCACGCGCCGCCTCGAGAGAGTCAGCCTTTCCCCCGCATCGAACCCGCCTTTTGAAGAATTCAGGGTCGCCGGCCAGCCCTACTCGGCTGCCTCTGCCGCCGGCGCAACGTAGTTCGGTGCCCGCATTTTCACCCCTTTACGGGGCCCCATGAGCACCTTATTCGCGAAGGCGTCATCGAGCGGCCGGGCCTTGGCGTGGTTAAGCCACAGCCGATACAGCAACCGCCGTTGCGATGGCTCGGCGTAATCGACAAACCCCTCGCGCGCGTGGAGCATGGTGTGATTGTTGAGCCATTGGATATCTCCCGGTTGGAAATCCATCGAGAGCTCCAAATCGGGCCGCGTGGTTTGCTCGCCGATCCACTCAATCGCCTCCCGTTCCAGATCGGGCAAGATGCGGCCAATCTTGGCGGCGCCGTCCTTGATCGCCTTTTCGTTGAAACGACAACTCAATTGACCCTCGAACCAGCTGTAGACCGGTATTACATGGGTCACTTCCAACGGATCGCCGCTCGGCCCCTTGCCGTCCAGATCGAACTGGAAGCCACGGTGCAACGCCGGCAGATATTCCGGATGTCGGTCAAGAATTTCGTTGTAGAGGATGATTGCACTCCGCACCGTGCTCTGTCCGCCCTCTTTGGCGGGCCGGATACACAACAGGCCGACAATATCGGTGAGATCGCAATGGGCGCGCAATTGGGCCGACGACATGCTGCCGCGATGGGCATCGGTGTTGTAGTCGAAGCCGAAGTCGGTGACCGCCTGCAACAATTCACCCTTGATATTTTGCGATTCTGCGGTGCCCAGATGCGTGCCGATGCCCCAATATAGACGGCGAATATCCTCGTCGCTGTATTCGGCGACCGGCAGACCGCGCATCAACACGAGGCCACGGCCGGATTCGAGTTCGTCGAGCATCGCGTCCAGCACCTTGGAAAATGTAGGCAACGGGAAGTCGCCCTTGGTGACCTCCTGTTCGGCGAGCCCGAGACCTTTAGAGTAATGCAAGGCGGCATCCAACTCTTCCAGAGCCTCCTGGCTGAACGGCCAAATCCACGACGTATCTTCGTATAGCGCCGCACTTTTCCAGGTGCAGGGCAAATCGAGTTTCGCTGGAACCGCATCCGTCATGACGGGATCTCCGCGCAAGCAATGTTCAGGTGCGTTTGCAAGTCTACCGGTACGCGCCGCATGGCGACAAGCCGCCCGGCATTAGCTGTGCGCAACACTTCCTTAACCAAAAAAGTAACGCAATATAAAGAACCGCAAGCAATCATAGATGGACGGCATGGGGTTGTTATCACTGCCCGGTGTGCCATATTGCGTCAAGACAATAAGGCACAGGGGGCCATCGCAACCGAAACGGAGGCGACCATGGCCAACACACGCCAAGCGCGCGACACCGCGTGGACGAATACCGCCGGAACCGACGGGTTCGAGTTTGTCGAATACACCGCCGACGACCCAGCAAAGCTTGGCGCACTGTTCGAACGCATGGGCTTCGAGGCGGTGGCCGTGCACCGCTCGAAGGGCGTCACCCTCTACCGCCAGAACGACATCAATTTCATCGTCAATGCCGAACCGGAAAGCTTTGCGCAATCCTTTGCGCGCGTTCATGGCCCGTCGGCCTGCGCCATGGCATTCCGGGTCGAGAACGCTGCCGTGGCCTACGACCTCGCCATCTCGCACGGCGCCAAGCCGCATCTCGGTCCGGTAGGCCCGATGGAACTTAACATCCCGGCAATCAAGGGCATCGGCGACAGCGTCATCTATCTCGTCGACCGCTACGGCGATTCGTCGATTTACGACGTCGATTTCGTCACGCCGAACGGCAACGGCCGTGTGCCTCGGCCGGCCGGAGTCGGCCTCACCTATATCGATCATCTTACGCACAACGTCTATCGCGGACGCATGGACAATTGGGCGGCGTTCTACGAACGGCTCTTCAACTTCCGGGAAACCCGCTATTTTGATATCGAAGGAAAGCTGACCGGTTTGCACAGCCGCGCCATGACCAGCCCCTGCGGCAAGATCCGCATCCCGATCAACGAGTCCGCAGACGACAAATCGCAAATCGAGGAATACCTCGCCGCCTACCATGGCGAAGGCATCCAGCATATCGCGCTTGGCACTGACGACATCTTCGCTACGGTCGAGGCGTTGCGCGCGCGCGGAATCGACTTCATGGATCCGCCACCCGACAGCTATTACGAGGCCATCGACGACCGACTGCCCGATCACGGCGAGGATGTGGACCGGCTCAAACGCGACGCCATCCTGATCGACGGTGCGCCGGGTAAGAACGGCGGGCGTCTGCTGCAAATCTTCACGCGCACCGTGATCGGACCGATCTTCTTCGAAATCATCCAGCGCAAGGGCGATGAAGGATTCGGCGAGGGCAACTTCCAGGCATTATTCGAGGCGATGGAGCAGGATCAGGTTCGCCGCGGCGAATTGTCGGCATAACGCGGGACCACGCCAATGGCCGGTACATCCACATACGCAAAGACGCCGCCGGTGGACGATTTCCTCGTCGAGCAACGCTGGCAGGACTATAGCGCGGATGCGCATGCCATCTGGCGCCGCCTGTTCGAGCGGCAATCCAAAATCCTGC
Source organism: uncultured Rhodospirillaceae bacterium (assembly GCA_964469835.1). Lineage (GTDB taxonomy): Bacteria > Pseudomonadota > Alphaproteobacteria > UBA8366 > UBA8366 > JAOTYV01. The sequence goes on along the minus strand of CAYYBI010000354.1, from coordinate 654 downwards.
CCGGCCGGGCCTGCCGTGAATTCCTCGATGGCCTAAGCGGCCTCGGCGTCGCCGCGGATGGTATCCCCGATTTCGCGCGGCTTTCGGACATTCTCGAAAACAGCACGGGCTGGCGCATCGTCGCGGTACCGGGGCTGGTGCCCGACGATGTGTTTTTCTGGCATCTCGCAAATCGCCGCTTCCCGGCGACACATTGGATCCGCGCGCCCGAGCAGATGGACTATCTGCAGGAACCAGACGTGTTTCATGACATTTACGGCCACGTGCCAATGTTGATGAACCCGGTTTTTGCAGACTACATGCAGGCCTACGGCCGCGGCGGGCTCAAGGCGCTCGGGCTCGGTGCCCTGCCCTATCTCGCCCGGCTCTACTGGTACACCGTAGAATTCGGGCTGATCCGGACCGCGGATGGGTTGCGCATCTATGGCTCCGGGATCGTATCGTCGCGTACTGAGTCGGTCTATTGCCTCGAAAGTCCGGAGCCGAACCACATCGGTTTCGATCTGATGCGCATCATGCAGACCCTGTACCGGATCGACGATCTGCAGGACGTGTACTTCGTAATCGACGATTTTGCCCAGTTGTTCGACGCGACACGACCGGACTTCACGCCCTACTACGCCGACCTCGAGACCCAGCCGGACCACGACACCT
>CAYYBI010000353.1:0-6165 GCA_964469835.1 uncultured Rhodospirillaceae bacterium | reverse complement strand
CCACCGGCCGACGCCAGGGATCCGAGCATGCGCTCCATCCGTTCGGCGTAGGGCCGGGCGGCGGTGGCCATTTCCTGCGCACGGCGCAGCTTGGCCGCAGCCACCATTTTCATAGCCGACGTAATGCGCTGCGTCGACTTGACGCTGCCGATCCGGTTTCGAAGTTCCTTGAGGCTGGGCATCGGTGCTGCCTACGCTATCGGTCGCGTATCAAGCGAAGGTCGTGACGAGGTTTTCGGAAATTTCGGCGAGCCTTTTTTCCGACTCATCCGACAATTCCCCATCGTCACGAATTTTCGCCAACAGATCCGCCTGATTGCTGCGGCAGTCTTCAAGCAACGCTTGTTCGAAGCGGCCGACATCGCCGACTTCGATCCCGTCCAAATAGCCCCGTACGCCGGCAAAGATCGACACCACCTGCTCTTCGACCGGCAATGGGCTGTATTGGCCCTGCTTCAGGAGTTCGGTCAACCGTGCACCGCGCGCCAACAGCCGTTGTGTCGCGGCGTCGAGGTCTGACGCGAACTGCGAGAAGGCTTCCATTTCGCGGAACTGAGCCAACTCCAGCTTGATCGTGCCGGCAACTTGTTTCATGGCCTTGGTTTGCGCTGCGGAACCGACTCGCGACACCGACAGGCCGACATTGATCGCCGGTCGAACACCCCGATAGAAAAGCTCGGTTTCCAAAAAAATCTGACCATCCGTAATCGAGATGACATTGGTCGGAATATAGGCCGACACGTCATTCGCCTGGGTCTCGATGATCGGCAATGCGGTCAGCGAGCCCGCGCCTTCGTCGTCGTTCATCTTGGCGGCGCGTTCCAGCAGGCGCGAATGGATGTAGAAGACGTCGCCGGGATAGGCTTCACGTCCCGGCGGCCGGCGCAAAAGCAACGACATCTGACGATACGCCGTCGCCTGCTTCGACAGATCATCGTAAATGATCAGCGCGTGCATGCCGTTGTCGCGGAAAAATTCGCCCATCGCACAGCCGGCATAGGGTGCCAGGAATTGCATCGGCGCCGGTTCTGATGCGGTTGCGGACACGACGATGGAGTATTCCATCGCCCCATTGTCTTCCAGCGTCTTGACCACCTGCGCCACAGTCGAGCGTTTTTGCCCGATAACCACGTAGATGCAGTACAGCTTTTTGGATTCGTCGCCGGTATCGTTGACGGATTTCTGGTTAAGGATGGTGTCGATGGCGACTGCGGTCTTGCCGGTCTGCCGATCGCCGATAATGAGTTCGCGCTGCCCGCGGCCGACCGGAACCAGCGCATCCAGCGCCTTGAGTCCGGTCTGCATCGGCTCATGCACCGATTTACGCGGAATGATCCCCGGCGCCTTGACCTCAACCAACCGGCGCTCCGTCGTGTCGAGCGGGCCTTTGCCATCGATCGGATTGCCAAGCGCATCCACCACCCGGCCGAGCAGGCCCTTGCCGACCGGCACGTCCACGATCGTACCGGTTCGCTTGACCGTATCGCCTTCCTTGATGTCGCGGTCGTCGCCGAAAATCACGACGCCCACATTGTCGGATTCGAGGTTCAGCGCCATCCCCTTGATGCCGCCGGGAAATTCGACCATTTCACCGGCCTGAACGTTATCCAGACCGTAGACGCGCGCCACGCCATCACCGACCGAAATAACCTGGCCGACTTCCGCAACATCTGTTTCGGCACCGAAATTCGCGATTTGCTCCTTCAGGATGGCCGAAATTTCCGCAGCCTTGATCTCCATCAGGCAGCCCCTTTCATCGCGAGTTTCATCTTCTGAATTTGTGTCCTAATCGAGGAGTCCACCATACGGCTGCCCACCTTGACGACAAGACCGCCGATCAGACTGGAATCGACGGTGGTCGAGAGAGCGATCTTGCCTCCCATGGACTTTTGCAGCGCCTCTTCGAGGGATTTGGCTTGGCCGCCGGTCAGCGCGCTCGCCGACACGACTTCGGCAGTAATCTCACCGCGACGTTCGGCCAATTTATCAAGAAATGCCTTGATGACCATTCGCAACACGAACAGGCGACGATTTGCCGCGACCAGACCGATAAATTTTTGGGTCAGCGGATCGGCCTCGATCCTATCGAGTACAGCCGCCATTACCTTACCCGACTCCGCCCGGCTCACCACCGGGTTGCGCAACAGGCGCTGCAAATCGTCATTGTCGGATACCAAAGCGTCAATGGTACAAAGGTCTTCTGCGACCTCGTCCAGCTTACGCTCCTGGTCCGCCAACTCGAACAACGCCAATGCGTAGCGGGAAGCAATTCCCGTATCGCCTACTTTGGATGCCAACTTGGGATAACTCCCGAACCCACTCCGGAATCAACTGTGGAACCACAGCTGACCACAACTCCCCTTTTGCTTTGACGCACCTTATCCGGCCCCAAAAGCGAGCGGTGTTTAACATATGCACAAAAGGGGCGCAACCCGGCCCAGTACGGTCGCGAGCCCCCGGAATTCCTACAAAAAACTATAGGGGTCGATGTCCACCTGAACCCGCACGGGACGCGGCAGCGATACCGTGGCGAGCCACTTGCGTAAATAGGGTTGAAGTCCGCTGTCTTGCGGTCCCTTGATCAGGAACCGGCGGCGATGCCGGCCGCGCAGCAAGGCAAGCGGCGCCGGCGCCGGACCGAGTACGCGAATGCCCGCACGGCGCGGTGCCGACCGCGCCAGCGACCGGGCGGCGGCATCGACGAGCCCGGCATCCGGCGCGCTAAGAATTATGGCAGCGAGTCGTCCGAAAGGCGGCCAGCCGCCGGCCAGGCGTTGGGCGCTCTCCTCCTGCAGGAACCGGTCGCGGGCGCCATCGGCAAGCGCCCGCATGACGGGATGGTCTGGATTGTAGGTTTGCAGCAACACGCGGCCCGGCCGTTCCGCCCGGCCGGCCCGGCCGGCCACCTGATGCAGCAATTGATAGGTCCGCTCCGCGGCGCGTAAATCGCCGCCGCCGAGGCCAAGATCCGAGTCGATCACACCGACCAGCGTCAACATCGGGAAATGATGGCCTTTGGCAACCAACTGCGTCCCGATCAGGATATCGATTTTCCCTTGCTTCACCTCTTCGAGCAATCCGGCAATCGCCGCCGGGCTGTGCGCGGTATCGCTGGTCAGGCTGGCGATACGCGCTTCGGGAAACAAGGCCACTACCTCCTCCGCGACCCGCTCGACCCCGGGACCGCAGGCGACCAGGCTGCCGGATGCGCCGCAATCGGGACAGTGCTCGGGATACGACGCGCGGTAACCGCAATGATGGCATTCCAGGCGGCCGAGCAACCGATGTTCGACCAGCCAGGCAGTGCAGTTGGGACAATCGAAGCGATGGCCGCAACCGCGGCACAGGGTGAGCGGTGCATACCCCCGGCGATTGAGAAACAACAGCGCCTGCTCGCCGCGCTCGATCGTCTCCGCCAGGGCGGTGCGCAAGGGCGGCGAAATCCAGCATTGCCGGGGCGGCGGCGTGCTTCGCAAATCCACGGCAACGATAATCGGCAGTGCCGCGCCGCCGTGACGCGCCGGCAGATGAGCGCGCTGGTAACGGCCGCGTTCCACATTAACGACCGTTTGCAGCGACGGCGTCGCGGACACGAGGAAAACCGGGACCTCTTCGATCTGCGCGCGGACCACCGCCATGTCGCGCGCATTGTAGGCGATGCCGTCCTGTTGCTTGAAGGACGCGTCGTGCTCCTCGTCGACCACGATCAAGCCCAGCTTGGGAAAAGGCAGAAACAAAGCAGACCGGGCGCCGACCACGACGGCCGCTTCGCCCGACGCCACACCACGCCAGTTGCGGCGGCGTTGCGCCTGCGTCAAATCCGAATGCCATTCCACCGGCATCACACCGAACCGCGCCGTGAACCGCTGCAGGAACGCCATTGTAAGCGCGATTTCCGGCAACAGGACGAGCACTTGACGGCCTTGCCGAATGGCGTCGGCAATCGCCTCGAAATACACTTCGGTCTTGCCGGCGCCCGTCACACCGTCAAGCAGCGTGACCGAAAACGCCTTGGCCGCGACCCGGCCCGTCATTTCATCGGCGGCGCTTCGCTGGTCGACGGACAATTCGGGGGAATGGCAATCCGGATCGGGCCGGGCCAGCGGCGGCTCGCGCAGAACCACTGTCTCCAGGACACCGGCCTTCGCCAACCCCGTGACGACGGACGGACCGACACCCGCCGCCCGCGCCAATTCCGCCGCCGGTCGCGGCGGACCGTCCGCCAACACCGCGAGGACCCGATGGCGCGCGGCGGTGCTGCGAAAGTCGGACGGCATATCGGCGCGCCAGTAGCCGGTACGGGGTTTCAGCGGCTCGAGCGCAGACGGGACGCTCATTGCCATGCGCAACACCGATCCGGTCGATGCCAGCGTGTAGCGCGCCACCCATTCGACGAATCGGCGCGTCGATTCGGACAATCCGCCCACATCGAAACACCCATGAATGTCTTTCAGCTTGTCATCGGACACATCACCGCTGGCGCCTTCGGACCACACGACGCCGACCGCATCGCGCCGGCCGAACGGCACGGCAACAAAGGCGCCAGGCGCCACCGCGAGCTCGGACGGCACCCGATACTCGTAGGTGCCTTCCAGCGGCAGCGGCAGCAAAACCTGAACGCGTCGAGATCCGCCGTTGATCCCGGCGCCTGTTGTGGTATGGGGAGGCCGCATCGGATAGAGTGTATCGAAATGGTGCCAACAAATGCTATCCAGAACCGTCAGCCTGCACGAAGGAGCTTCGACCGCGCATGAAATTTTTCGTAGACACCGCGGAAATAGATGAAATCAGAGACCTTGCGGACACGGGTCTCGTGGACGGCGTTACGACAAATCCGTCCTTGATTCACAAATCCGGACGCAATTTCTTCGAGGTCGTTCACCAGATCTGCGATTTGGTCGACGGGCCGGTAAGCGCCGAGGTCGCCGCAACGGACTTCGACACGATGCTTGCCGAAGGCCGCAAGCTTTCGGAAATCGCCAGCAACATTGCGGTCAAGGTGCCGCTGACGCCGGCTGGCCTCAAGACCTGCCGGGCGTTGAGCCAGGGCGGCACGATGGTCAACGTGACATTATGTTTCTCGCCCAATCAGGCGCTTCTCGCCGCCAAGGCCGGAGCCCGGTTTATCTCACCCTTCGTCGGCCGGCTTGACGATATTGCCCATGACGGCATGCAGTTGATCGCCGAAATTTGCGAGATCTATGAAAATTATCCGAACCTGGAAACCGAGGTGCTGGTGGCGTCCGTGCGCCATCCGATCCATGTTCTGGAAGCGGCAAAATTGGGCGCAGACGTTGCCACCGTGCCGCCCGCCGTGTTGCACCAAATGTTCAATCATCCATTGACCGAAAAGGGTCTCGCCGCGTTCGTCGCCGACTGGGAAAAAACCGGTCAGTCGATTTTATAGCGGCTGGACAAAGCGATGACCCAACGACTTAAGAATTCTAAGCGGTCCGCCGGTGCAACCGCGGCGCAGGTCGTGGATTTTTTGCGCGAAAACCCGGATTTCTTCATCAAGTACCCTGAAAGCCTCGAGGCCGTGCAAACGCCGGATCGCGCGCTGGGCGACGGTGTCGCGGATTTCCAACAGGCGATGATCGACCGTCTGCGCGACGAAGTCGGCGACCTTTCCGGCCAACAGCGCGACCTTGTAACCACGACGCGGGCTAATTTGCAGAGCCAGGCCCGGGTGCATGAATGCATCCTGGCGTTGCTCGCGGTGAAATCGTTTGAAGAACTCATCCAAGCCGTTACCACCGATGTCGCGGTGATCCTGGATCTCGACATCGTCACGCTGTGCATCGAAGCAACCGACCGGAACGATCCATCGACCCACAAAAAGGGACTCATCATTGTGCCGGCGGGGACAATGGATGCCGTGATGGACGCGGACCGCCGGCTGGCATTGCGCGGCGACATCGTCGGCGATCCCGAACTCTTCGGCCCCGGCGCCGCACTCGTGCGGTCCGACGCGCTGGTGCGCCTGACGATTTCTTCGGTCACCCCGCCGGCACTGCTCTGTTTCGGCTCCCGGGACCCGGACCGCTTCGACTCGGGGCAAGCGACCGAATTGCTCGATTTCCTCGCCAGTGTCCTCGAACACGTGGTGCGCATATGGCTGTACCTGCCGGAAGACTGACCGCGGCGTTTTCACAGTTCGACGAT
>CAYYBI010000352.1:0-11822 GCA_964469835.1 uncultured Rhodospirillaceae bacterium | reverse complement strand
TTGAATGTTTCGTCGGCGGCCATCCGCGTGGTCACGCCGGATGTCGGCGGCGGCTTTGGAATCAAGAACGATATCTATCCGGAGCAGATCGCCGTCTGCTGGGCGGCGCGCCGTGTCGGCCGGCCGATCAAATGGTACCCGGACCGGGCGGACAGTTTCATGACGGACCGGCATGCCCGCGATCATGTAATGGCGGCGGCGCTGGCGCTGGATGAGGAGCACCGGTTCCTCGCGCTTCGGTGCCGGACCGTGTCCAATATGGGGGGCTACCTGACCGCGGCCGCGCCGATCATTCCGACCGGCGGCGGAACCCGGATGTTGACCAATGTCTACCGCATCGCCGCCGTGCACGCGGAGACCCAATGTGTCTTTACCAACACCACGCCGATCGCGGCGTACCGGGGCGCCGGGAAGCCCGAATTCTGTTACATGGTGGAGCGGCTGGTCGATGCAGCAGCGCGGGAATTGGAGATGGACCCGGCGGACCTGCGGCGGATCAATCTGGTCCGGCCCGAAGACATGCCGTATCGCACGCCGACCGGGCTGGTCTATGACAGCGGCGATTTTCAGCAGAACATGGACGAGGCCTTGCGGCTCGCCGGGCGGGAGGATCTGCCGGATCGGCGTGCGGCGGCCGCGGCACGGGGCAAGCGTCTCGGCTTCGGGTTTTCGGTTTATACCGAGCCGGATGGATTCAAGGATGGCCGGGTCGGGATGCAATTCGATCCGGGCGGCGGCCTGACCCTGACCATGACCGGCCAGACGAACGGTCAGGGTCACGAGACGACCTTCGCACAGGTGGCGACGAGCCAGCTTGGCCTTGATCTCGACGGTATACGCGTTGTGCAAGGGGACACGGACCGGGTCGGTATTGGTACCGGTACCGGTGGATCCCGGACTGCGACAATCGCCGGCACGGCGATTTATTTGGCGTCCGGGAAACTGATCGAGAAAGGCCGGCAAATTGCCGCGCATCTTCTGGAAGCGAGCGTCGACGACATCGTCTTCGATGACGGAAATTTTGCCGTCGCCGGAACCGACCGGTTGGTCGCGATCACGGCAGTGGCGGCGGCCGCCTTCGATCAGAGCAAAATGCCCGAAGGCATGGAACTCGGCTACGACGCGAGCAGCCACTATGCCGCGAAGGACTACAGCTATCCCTGCGGCTGCCATGTTGCGGAGGTGGAGATCGACGAAGAAACCGGCGTTGTGACCGTCGTACGCTATACCCTGGTCAGCGATTTCGGCACGGTGATCAATCCGATGCTGCTGCAGGGCCAGTTGCATGGGGGCATCCTCCAGGGAATAGGGCAGGCGGTCTATGAAGACTGCCGCTATGACGCGGAGACCGGGCAATTGATCACCGGCTCGTTCATGGACTATTGCCTGCCGCGCGCCACCCACATGCCAGAGTTCAAATGGGGACGGAACGAGACCGCCTGCCTGACCAATCCGCTCGGCATCAAGGGGTGCGGTGAATCGGGCCCGACCGCGGCGCTGCCGGCAGTCATGAACGCGGTCATCGATGCCTTGGGCGATTGCGACACCGGTGGCCTGGACATGCCGGTGACCGCGGAAAAGGTCTGGCGGGTGCTGAACGGCCTGCCGGAAGGGAATCGACAATGATAGGGAGCACGGAATGACGGTGACGCTGAATTTGGACGAAGTTCATGCGCTGACCACGTCGACGCTTTTGGCGCTGGGCGCATCGGACGCCAATGCCGGGGCGATCGCCGACACGATCACCGCGGCCGAACGCGATGAGTGCAAGTCGCACGGGTTGTTCCGGCTGCCGGGATATTGCGTCGCCTTGGGTAATGGCCGGATTGACGGAAAAGCCGAGCCGGTCGTCGCCGAACTCGCACCCGCCGTCGTCCAGGTCGATGCAAAAGGCGGCTTCGCCCCGCTCGCACTCAAACGCGGTCGGGAACCTCTGATCGAAAAGGCGCGCGCGAACGGCATTGCCGCGATGCCGGTCGTCAATTCATACCATTTCGCCGCCCTGTGGTACGAGGTTGAGGCATTGGCGACCGAAGGCCTGGTGGCCTTCGCCTTCGTCAATTCGCGCAGTTACGTGGCCCCCGCCGGGGGAACGAAACCGCTATTCGGGACTGATCCCATGGCGTTCGGATGGCCGCGCAAGGATCGTCCGCCGGTGGTGTTCGATCAGGCGTCGAGTGCGAGCGCCCGGGGCGAGATCATGCTTCATCATCGCGACGGAAAATCCATTCCGGAAGGCTGGGCCATCGACAAGGACGGTAATTCCACAACCGATCCCGCCGCCGGGCTGGCGGGTGCGCAACTGCCCTTTGGCGGTTACAAGGGCTCGGCGATTGCCTTAATGGTCGAACTGATGGCGGCCGGTTTGCCACGGAACTGTTTCGGTCCTGAGTCAGCGGCGGAGGATCCGGGCGACGGCGGGCCGGCCAAGGGGGGCGAGCTCATGCTGGCGATGGATCCGGCGCGTTTCGTCGTCGACGGCGATGCCGGCGCGTCGCTCGATCATGCGGAAGGCCTTTTTTCGAACCTGCTGGGTCAGGAAGGGACGCGCCTGCCCTCGGATCGTCGCTACGCCGCGCGCGAACGGACACCGCGCGAGGGTGCAACCATTCCGCGGCCGCTGCATGAGCAAATTCTGGAAATTCGCGACCGAGCCGGCGCCTAGCCGCCGCTTTTTTTGAGATAGGCCTGGAAGGCGGCGATGCCCGCTTCGCAGGCGGCGATATCCTGCTCGCCGTTGCCGCCGGATGCGCCGATGCCGCCGACCACCTCGCCATTCACCTCGATCGGGAACCCGCCGACGAAGACGGTGAAGCGGCCATAGTGCTGGGTGAAGATGCCCCAGGCCTCTTCCCCCGGATACGTGTTGGTGAAGGTATGGGTTTTGCGCCGGTGGGCGGCCGCGGTGAAGGCCTTGTTTTCCGCGATTTGCACGCTGGTGACCTTGCCCCCGTCCAGCCGCCGCAGCGCGATCGTATATCCGGCATTGTCGGCGACGCACAAGACGTGCGCTATGCCGATTTCCTCGGACTTCGCCTGCGCGGCGTCGAGGATGAGATTGGCTTCGGCCAATGTCAGGGTGTTGACCGTGCGCATCGGGGCTTGTTTCCTTCGGTCCTATACCCGCCGGATCATTCGGCGGCTGCCGCCTTCGGCGCGACATAGGCGTCGTACAAGGCGTCGAGATAGAGCCCCCGCATCAGCGTGGCTTCGCGGACGGCGCGCAGGCATGCCTGTTGCTTTTCCTCATTGTCGGCCAGCTTTTCGACAATCTCGTAACCGCGTTTTCCGTGCTCGGTATCGGCGACGATGTGAAGGCGGAAAAATATCACCTCTTTTTCGGTGAAGCCGTATTTTTCGATCAGCGGCGGAGTCGTGCGCTTGTAAATCTGCGGTACCTGGCTCTCCAACCCGACCAGAAGACCGGCTATCGCCTCATGGGTCGGCTTCATCGACTGCACGGTGCACCAGGATTGCAGCCCGAGAAGGCCGGCCATCAATTCGCCGTTTTTCTGGGCTTCCTTGATCTCCTGGCGGCTCTTGCCGCAGGCTTCGGCGAAATCGAGGAGGAGGTCGACGTGTTTGGCGGGCGGGAAATCCCCTTCACCGACAAAGCCTTCTTCCTCCATGATGTTCTCGACCAGGAAGTGGCAGACATCTTCGTCGTCGCACCGCGCGTAAATCGCGCCGCACCATTGGGCGAAATGGCCCACATAGTTGTAATGCTGTTTTACCCATTCGCCGAGAATTTGACGGTTCAGTCCGCCGGTGACCCAGGCCTCGCTGAACGGGTGTATCTTCGAATGGCGCTGTTCCACCGCGTCACGCAGTGCTTTATGGAAAGCACTCTGGGGCATGCCGTTTCTCCTATTTTGCAAGCTGCATTCGGTTTTTTCTATCGTATCATGACTGATCGGACGGTCATCACAAATTCGCTATGGCTCTACCAATCGGCTGAATTTGTAGGGCCGGCGCGGCATTGTGACGATCAAGAGAGTTGCCGAATCGGCGGGTTGGGCCCATATATGCTAGCGTTAAATTGTGCACCGCGCAGGGATCGGATTTGTCCAGAAAGTTCATAATTGCGACTGCCCTAATTCTGATATTTGCGGCGGGCTGTGCGGTAACTTCCTCGACTCCGGGTCCGGAAGCTCAGGCAGCGGCCAAGCGTATCTCATCGGATATTACGGACTACCGAAAGCCTGGCGCAGAGGCGCAGAAACGCGGCGATGCCGCCGGACTCGTGCATGGGGCGAACTTGTTTGCCTTGGTCTATGACCAAGTGCGCAGCAATTACGTGCGAAAAGTGGATGACGAGACGCTAATCGCGGCGGCGACCAAGGGTATCCGCAAGCGTCATCCCAACCCGAAAAAAGCCAAGGACCAGGAGCTTATCGAAGCCGCGATCCAGGGCATGCTGAAATCGCTTGATTCATACAGCACATATCTTGACGGCCGGCAGCTCAAGGCGTTGCGCGACCAGACCCGCGGCAGTTTCGGCGGTCTAGGGATCGAGGTCCGGAAGGGTAAGCAGTACATCGAAGTCGTTTCGCCGATCGACGACACGCCGGCCGCGCGGGCCGGCTTGAAGCCGAACGACATGATCATTCGGGCGGATGATCGGTCGATGAAGGACATGACGCTACGGGAAGCGGTTTTATTGCTGCGCGGCCCGCCCGATAGCGAAGTCAAGTTGCGCATCAAACGCGTAAAAACGCCGCCATTCGATGTGGCGATAACGCGGGCGATCATCAAGGTTGCAGCGGTTCGCTGGCGCATCGAGAAGCAAGTCGGTTATTTGCGCATTACCAGTTTTTCCGAGCGCGCGAGCGAAGAAGTGGCCAAAGCGCTGCTCGCCATTCGCGGCAAACTGGGCAGCGGGCTGCAGGGCTTCGTCCTTGACTTGCGGAACAACCCGGGCGGTCTGCTTAATCAGTCGATTAAGGTCTCGGACATGTTTTTGCAGGAAGGTCGCATCGTTTCGATCCGCGAACGGCATAACGAGCATCATGAAATCGCCAACAAGGGCGATCTCGCCGACGGCCTGCCGATTGTGGTTCTAATTAACAAGGGGTCCGCCTCCGCCGCCGAAATCGTTGCGGGCGCCTTGAAAGACAACCGCCGCGCGACATTGGTCGGAACGCGATCGTTCGGAAAGGGGACGGTGCAGACGATAATTCCCTTGAGCCGGCGTGATGCGGTCAAGCTGACCACGGCTATTTATCTCACGCCATCGGGCGGCACCGTTGAGGGTGGCATTGAGCCGGATTATTCGGTTAAGCTCGACGAGAAGCGCAAGGGCGACGAGCAGTTGATACGGGCCATTCAATTGCTGAATAAGCGGACGGCACGGCGCAGCCGCGAAATTCGAGCGCAATAGCGTGGTTCAGGCGGCCGGTTGGGTCGCGTAGCAGTCGCCGCGGGGTCCCGTTTGCCGGTGCAGTTTTGCTGCGTCGAACACCGGCCAACCGTTCAGCCATTTTTCCGTGATATCAGGATCCGACAGGGCGATCGCAACTGCCGTCGTAAATTCGAGCGGATCGGCATTCAGGCCATCATTCCGGACGGCGGCGGCCATGCCCACCTGCGCACTGTCGAACAGCATTTTGGGCACGATCAGGAATTTGCCTTCGAGCGCGCCCTGGGCCACGGCCGCTTGTGTCTCTTCCCGATTTTTCAGCAAATTCAGACAGTAATCAGCATCTTCGGAAAAGCCGCCCCGGCACGGCAATGGGCGGGCGGGATATATCGAACAGTCGCCGTCTTGCAGAAAGACGCAGGCGAGACCGTGATCCAGCCGTTCATCGTTCGACAGACCCTCGATATTTTCGGCGTTCTGAACGATACGGTCGCGCAGACGCGCTACCGTCTCCTCGTCAAACCGCTCGCGGATATATTGTGCCACGAGTAGCGCCTCCGGCGCCGTTACCATCACCGTCTGGTGGCAGCACCACGAGCATCCCTTGCGGCATGCATAGTCTGGTTCGTCCTGGGCCAAATCGGCCCACACCTGCTCCATCGTCTCGATCGCGCTGTCCACCAATGAATACAGGCCTTGCGCGGTGCGGTTTTCGCTAAGCTGAGCAGTGGCGTCTTCGTAGATGGCCTGTAAGGTCGCCGGTTCGAGCATTCTTTCTGCGAGTTCATCCGCATCGATCGCCAGGAGGTCGGGAAGTTTGGGCAGGGTTTCGTCGGTCTGGCTTGGCATCCGCAATTATCTCCAGGTTCAGGGCGTATCCGGCGGCGCGGTCAGTCCGCGCCAACACGGAGTGCCGGTGGTCTATGTGGGCACGCAAGTTTCATGCAAGTTCCCTGCCGGAACGGACGGGCCGGCAGGATTTGACGTCAAAGGGCGTGCAGGTGGGATATTGCGGAGGTTTGTCGGCAGCCGTATCGAACCGCCCTCACGGGCGCGTGCCGCGAAGTCCCTGCAAATTTTGCCGGACTACGCGGCGAACAGCACCGAGCAGATGAATACCGCGGCGGCGATCCCGGCGATGTCGGCGGTCAGCCCCGCGGCAAGCGCATGCCGGATGCGGCGAATTTGCGCCGCGCCGAAATACACCGCCAAGACGTAGAAGGTCGTCTCCGTCGAGCCCTGCAAAGTGCTGACGAGCAGCCCGGTATAGCTGTCGGGCCCGATTGCCGGATCTTGAATGATCGCACTGAGGTAACCATACGCACCGGAGCCGGAGAGCGGCCGCAGCAGCGCCATCGGCATGGCCTCGGCCGGAATGCCGATCGAAGCGGCAAATCCCGCGATTGGCCCCATCATCATGTCCATCGCGCCGCTGGCGCGGAACATGCCGACGGCAACCAGAATGGCGACGAGGTAGGGGATGATGCGCACGGCGACCTGGAAACCGTCCTTCGCGCCCTCGACGAACGCTTCGTAGACGGAAACCCGGCGGATCACGCCGAAACCGAGCAGGGCGACCATCAGGCCCGGCACGATCCAGGGCGAAATTTCGCGGCCATAGAGGATCGTCAGCGGAATAATGGCGACCACGCCGAGCAGGGCGAGCCCGGTGACCCAGAGCGGATAGGCGCGCCCCTCGGCCACCGCCGAGGCAGCGTCCGCGATCGGCGCGGTGTTCGTTTCCGCGGCCTCTCCGTCGGTCGCGGGTTCATTCGATTGCACAAAGGCGGGATCGGCGGCGGGCGCTGACCAATATCGTCCGTACAGCTTGGCGGCGGCGATGGCGACAATGGTCGAGCAGATCGTGGCGAACAGGGTCGTCGGCATGATGGCGGCCGGGTCGGTCGATCCGGCGGCCGCGCGCAAGGCAATGACACCGGTCGGCAGCAGCGTGACGCTGGACGTATTGATGGCCAGGAACAAGGCCATCGAATTCGTCGCCGTGCCTTTATGCGGATTGAGTTTATCCAGTTCCTGCATGGCACGGATACCGAAGGGTGTTGCCGCGTTGCCGAGCCCCATGACGTTCGCCGCCAAATTCATGATGATGGCGCCCATGGCTGGATGTTCGGCGGGCACTTCCGGGAACAGCCGTACCATGATCGGTCGCAAGAGCCGGGCAATAATGGTGAGCAGGCCGCCCGCCTCGGCGACTTTCATCAGCCCCAAAAAAAGCGCCATCACGCCGATCAACCCGATTGCCAGCGTGACCGATCCCTTGGCCGCGTCGATCATGCCCAGCGAGAGAGCTTCCATCGGCGTGGACTGGCCTGCCTGACCCGCCGAAAAGGTGATCTGGCGGAAACCGGCAACCAGGAAAGCGATAAAAACAATGGCGAAGAAGATGAGGTTCAAAGGATGCCCGTGCCGTGCTGTCGGAGATTTCGGCGTGCGCCTTGTGGACAGGCGCGCGCCTGGGTTAGAAGGACCGGCCCGGCATGCGGGCTCCGATCAGCATACAGGCTACGAAAGGAATTGAAACGATGAAGGGCCCGCTCGACGGTCTGACGGTGTTCGATTTGACGCGCATTCTCGCAGGTCCGCATTGCACGCAAATTCTCGGCGATCTCGGTGCGGAAATCATCAAGGTCGAGCGGCCGAAGGTCGGTGACGATACCCGGAATTTCGCACCGCCCTACCTGCCCGATGGCAAGGGTGAAGACAGCGACGAGAGCGCGTATTTTGCCGGAACAAATCGCAATAAACGGTCGATTACCCTCAACCTGAGTGACCCTGACGGGCAGGAGATCGCGCGGCGGATGATCGCAAAATCGGACATTCTCGCTGAGAACTTTAAGACCGGTACGCTCGCGAAATACGGCCTGGGCTACGATGACCTCAAACAAAAATTTTCGCGACTGATCTATTGCTCGATTACCGGGTTTGGGCATACGGGGCCTTATTCGGACCGCCCCGCCTATGATGCGCTGATACAGGCAATGGGCGGCGTCATGAGCCTGACCGGCGAGCCCGAGGGCGAGCCGATGAAGGTGGGCGTATCGATCGCCGACCTGATGTCGGGCATGTACGCGTCGGTCGCGATCCTGGCTGCGGTGCGCCATCAAGAGGCGACCGGCGAGGGGCAGCATCTGGATATCAGCATGCTGGATGCGCATGTTGCCTGGCTCGCCAATCAGGGGATGAATTATCTCGCTACGGGCGAAAATCCCGATCGCCTCGGCAATCAGCATCCAAACATCGTGCCCTATCAGGTCATGCCGGCGTCGGATGGCTATTTCGTCCTGTCGGTCGGCAATGACCCGACCTTCGAGCGGTTCTGCAAAGTCGCCGCGTGCGAAAAACTGCTGGAGGATGAGCGCTTCAACACCGCGGTCGGGCGGGTCCGCAACCGCGAGGCCGTGACCGACGCGCTCAACGAAATCACCGCGGCGAAACCCGTTGCCTGGTGGATCGAGAATTTGGAAAAACACAAGATCGGATGCGGGCCGATCAATTCGCTGCAGCAGGTCTTCGACGATCCACAGGTGAAGGCGCGCGAAATGGTCATCGAAATGGCGCATCCGGCGACCGGCGGTCGGCCTGCGAAGCTGATCGCAAGCCCGATCAAGATGTCGGAAACGCCGGTATCCTATCGGCAATCGCCGCCGACACTGGGGCAGCATACCGAAGAAGTTTTGCGTGAGTATCTGGATATGTCCGACGCGGATGTCGCGGATTTGCGGGCGCGCGGCATCGTTTGATCTTTGCCCGATTCCGGCGTGAAACCGGGCCGCGCGCCCCACGCCGGGTAGAGTTAACACTGTCTTAATAAGAGTTTTTTATCCTGTCGCCGGTAACAAATTTAACGGATAGCCTTACCGGTGGTCATCACGCCTCTCCGCGCGGCCCGGGACGACAGAGCCGCCCGCAGAAAATCCGACGACTACGTTCCGTTTGCCGTCCGGTTTCGGGCCTGGTGGGACGGCGTCGAGCCCGGCGCGTTGGTGAAAGAAGGCCACGCGGGCGGGATTCGCCGCAATAAGTTGATCGTTGTGGATTCGCCGGAATTGCACGGCGATGGGACCGAAACCCGCGCGGAGCTGAAGTACCGCTTATGGTCACGCCTGTATGGCGAGGGATTCTCATTCCCGGGCGGGCAGGAGGGCACGACCGAACTGCTCAAGCGCATCGGTCTGAAGAAATCCGGACACTTTTTGGATCTTGCCGCGGGCATAGGCGGCGCGACCCGCTTGGCCGCGCTGCAATTTGGCGCGACGGTCATGGGGTTGGAATCTGACCCGGAGCTCGCAGAAATGGGCATGAAACTCTCGGTCATTCGGGGGCTGGAAGCGCGCGTCCCCATATCGACCTACGATCCGGCGACGATCGAGCTTTCGGAGTCCGCCTATGACGTCATTCTCATACGCGACGGGTTTTTCGCGATGGACGACCGTGAGCGGCTACTGCGGCAGATGCACCGAGCGCTGGCGCGTGACGGCAAAATCGTTCTCAACGGTTTGATGCGCGCGCCAGGTGCAGCGGTAATTGCCGACAACCCCGCGAAGGTCAGCGAAAGCCGTCATCAAAACGCGATCCCCTGGACACTCGCCGAATTCGACTTGGAATGCCTTTCCGCAGGCCTGCGGATCTCCCTGTTTATGGATTTGACGGAATCCCACCGCAAAGTACTGCTGGATGGATGGAACGATTTCTCCAGCACGCTGACCCGGGGATCGCTGGATCGTGCATTCGTCGACGTTCTGATGGGCGAGGCTGAAATCGTGAAAAATCGGATAGCCGCCATCAACGCGGGCACCTTGCGGTTCTGTCATGTCGAACTTACCCGGGGCGCGGGCAGCGCCGGTGGCTGAACCGCCCGGTTCGGGCCATTTGCCGCTACCGACCGTTTTTGGTCACCTTTTTTAGCATGTGCACTCAACAAATGGCCGTTTGACGGGAAATGTCCGCTGCTGGAAAAAGCTGATGCTAATGCTGGGGTGGTCACATTTCCGCTTGTAACCCGAAGCTGACATTCAACAGGTCAGCAACCACCGCGACACAGGTGACCTACACCGTACCCGGCGTCACGCCCAACACTGAGGAAAAGCCCTGAGCCAAACGCGTGTAGCCAGGGGAGGCCGACAAGATTGCGCCTGGAAAATCGGAGGTCGGCAGTCCGAAATCTGGAATGCGGGCTGGATAAAACGTCGCCTCACCATGGCCGAGACGAGCATTCCTTCTTAGAAGAAGACATAGGACCGGACCACGACGTTCTTGCGGCAGGGAGCGTCGTCGGGCGCGGTTGGGTCGATGCAGGCAGTGTGGAAAGACCAGCGCGAGGCGGAGCCGTCGGTGACAGAGTCGTAGCACTTGAGCATCGAGACCTCGGTGGGTTTCTGCTCGGGAAACCAGTACCACTCGTGGTCAGGGCGGTAGGTGAAGCGGGTGGTCTCGCCGACGCGGTCGTCGTAGATGCGGTAGTTGGTGATATACGGCTGGTCGGCAAAGGAAGGCCAGGCGCATAGCACGAATGGGTTCTGGCGCACGGTCTCCATGGGCTTGGCGAGGTTGATGGACATGAACCGTCGCGACATCTTCGCATCGGCCTGCTCTTCGCTGTAGTGCTGCTCGCGCCCGAAGTTGCGCAGGTTCTGAGTGAGCAGCTCGCGGCAGCGCACGCGGCCGCTGTTGTCATTCAGGTCGTTATGCACGAGGTTGGCGTAGCTGGCGTTCACCCCTGGATTCTTGTTGTCCTGGTCTTCCGTGCGATCGCCTTGGTAATCCTTGTCAAACACGTCGTGGTTGTAAACGAGCGCATCGGTCGCGCCCGGGAAAAATTTCAAAAGAAGTTTCTCCATCTCCGGGTAGAACACGCGCTCCACCTCGGCAGCGTCATAGAAGTTCTCGCACCCCGACTCACACTGCGCCAGTGCAACGCCTAGCTTGTCCATGCACTCGGGGCTATCGGGCTTGAGACCCGGGTAGTACTCCTCAATTCGGCGCGCGTCGCGCAACACCTGGGGGAAATAGAGGCATAGCCGAACATTGTCCTGCTCGTCTTTACGCAGCAATCTCGCCTCGGCCTCGCGCCGCGGGTCCTGCCACAGAGCGTTGGACGAGACGACGGAATAGGACGGCTGTTCGTGCACGCTGTAGCGCAGCGGAAGCGCCAGGCCGCCGTCCGGGGCTTCGATGTGGTTCGCCCGAATGTATTCCACGCACTCTGCGTAGCGGCGAAACCCGACGCCCCACCTGGTCTCGATGGGTCCGGGGGGAGCGTTGTCGAGCATGTCGATGACCGCCTGCCCCTCGCCTTGGGCAATCTGGTCGAGCGCCGCCTGGGTCGCCGCCCCGGTTCCCGCATCCCCGTCCTGATCGAACGACATATAGGACAACCCTCCGTTCGCCGCGATGGGCGGAGGCTGTCCTTCGGTGAGCTGCAGGGGAGGCACATAGACCGACG
>CAYYBI010000351.1:0-6075 GCA_964469835.1 uncultured Rhodospirillaceae bacterium | reverse complement strand
GGTAAAGACTTTGACGTCATGGCCTCGTACGGGCACGTGCGCGACCTCGTTCCCAAAGTCGGCGCAGTTGATACCGAGAACGGCTTCTCAATGAAGTACCAGGTGATCGAGCGCAATGAGAAACATGTAAAAGCCATAACCCGAGCGCTAAAGAAAGCAGATGCGCTATATCTCGCGACTGACCCGGATCGCGAGGGCGAAGCAATTTCGTGGCATGTGCATCAATTGCTCAAGGAGCGCTGCAACCTCGATGGCGTCGATGTTAAACGCGTGGTGTTCCACGAGATCACCAAGAACGCCGTGCTCGAGGCGATGCAGCATCCGCGTGAGCTGAATACGGAGTTGGTTGAGGCCTATCTCGCGCGGCGCGCGCTCGACTACCTGGTTGGATTTAATCTTTCGCCGGTGCTCTGGCGCAAGCTGCCGGGTTCACGCTCGGCAGGACGCGTCCAGTCGGTTGCCTTGCGCCTCATCTGCGAACGGGAAGCGGAAGTCGAAGCCTTCGTCCCGCAGGAATATTGGACGGTCGAAACCGATATGGCCACCCAAGGCGGCGCCGCCTTCGTCGCACGCCTCACCCATCTGGACGGCGAACGGCTCGAGCGGCTTTCGCTGCGCAACCAGGAAGCGGCGGACGCCGCCACAGCGGCCATCGACGCGCGCGCGTTCAAGGTCAAGAAGATCGAGAAGAAGACGGTGCAGCGCCATCCGGCGCCGCCCTTCACAACATCCACACTGCAGCAGGAAGCGAGCCGGAAACTCGGTTTCGGCGCATCGCGGACGATGCAACTCGCCCAACGCCTTTACGAGGGTGTGACCATCGGCGGCGAAACGGTCGGCCTCATAACCTATATGCGAACCGACAGCGTGACCCTCAGCAACGACGCGATTGAGTCCAGCCGACGCCTCATTGAGCAGGACTACGGCGCGCAATACAAACCAGAAAAACCGAGAATTTACAAAACGAAATCCAAGAATGCTCAGGAAGCGCATGAGGCGATTCGGCCGACCGACCTATTCCGCAGACCGGCCGAACTCAAGTCCATTCTCGATGAAACGCAACTCAAACTCTACACGCTGATATGGCAGCGCACGGTGGCCTGTGAAATGGCGAGCGCGCAACTCGATCAGGCACGCGTCGACATGGCCTCGCCGGACGAAAAAGTGACGCTGCGCGCCAACGGCTCGGTGCTCAAGTTCGATGGTTTCCTGAAGCTGTATCAGGAGGGCCGCGACGACTCCGGAGACGAAAACAGCGAGGACCGGCGGCTTCCGGAAATGCAGGAATCCCAGCCGGTATCCGTCAACGAGATTAAGCCGCAACAGCACTTCACCCAGCCGCCGCCCCGCTATACCGAGGCGAGCCTGGTCAAGAAAATGGAAGAACTCGGGATCGGGCGGCCTTCCACCTATGCGTCGATCCTACGTGTCCTGCAGGATCGCAACTACGTCGTTTTGGAGAGCCGCCGCTTCATCCCCGAAGACCGTGGCCGGCTGGTTACCGCCTTCCTCGCCAATTTCTTTCAGCGCTATGTCGAGTACGATTTCACGGCACAGCTCGAAGAACAGCTCGACGATATATCGGCCGGCGCCATGGACTGGAAAAAGGTCCTGGCGGAATTCTGGGGGTCGTTTTCCAAAGCGGTTGCGGATACGGCGGATCTTCGTATCACCGAAGTCCTGGACCGGCTGGACGAAGAGCTCGGCCCCCACTTTTTCCCGGTCGGCCCAAATGGCGATACGGAAATCGCGCGGCAATGCCCCGCCTGCGACGCTGGACGCTTGAACCTGAAACTGGGGCGATTCGGCGCCTTCATCGGCTGCAACAACTATCCGGAATGCCGCTACACGCACCGGCTGAACGCCGGCGGCGCGGACACCGACGATATGGAAATGGGTACGGAACTCGCCGCGGGGCCGAAACTCCTCGGAAAGCACCCGGAAACCGGCGAAGACGTGACGCTCCGCAAGGGCCCCTACGGCCTTTATTTTCAGCTCGGCGAAGAAGCGCCGAAGGAAAAGGGCAAGAAAGCGCCACCCAAACCGAAGCGGGCCTCGGTGCCGAAGGAAGTCTCGGCGGGACGCGTCGACCTCGAACTGGCGCTCGGCATGCTGTCCCTGCCGCGCGACGTCGGGCCGCATCCGGAAACCGGCCAGATGATCGTCGCCGGCCTCGGCAGGTTTGGCCCCTATATCAAACATGGTTCGAATTACGTTTCGCTGAAGGACGACAACTTGCTGACCATCGGCCTCAATCGGGCGGTGTCGCTTATTGCCGAATCCCCGGGTCACAATGCGATCGAGCTCGGCGATCATCCCAATGACGGCAAGCCCCTTTCGATCCGCAAGGGCCGCTACGGGCCATACGTCAAGCACGGCCGGGCCAGCGTGACGATCCCGAAGGATATGGAACCGGAAAAAGTCACGCTCGAAGAAGCAGTGGCGATGCTCGCGGAAAAGGCGGCCAAGGGTAAATCCAAGGCGGCTCCGGCCAAGAAAGCCCCTGCGAAGAAAGCGGCCGCCAAAAAATCCGCACCCCGGAAAAAAACCGCCGCGAAGAAAGCGACTGCCAAAAAAGCAACGCCTAAGAAAGCGGCCGCGAAGAAGACCAATGGCGCCGCCAGTGGCGCAGCCGCCGGCGCGGACGACGCTATGGAGGATCCCGCGGCTATCGAAGGGCGGGACCCCGCACCCGCCACCGAATAAGTTCCTTGGCCAAGAATCCCAAGAAACCCAAGGAAAGCGGCCGGCCCACCAAACGGCAACTCGTCAAGTTCATCAACGATCGCGAGGGAGCGGTCAGCCGCCGCGAAATCGCACAAGCCTTCAAAATCAAGGGCGCCGATCGCACTTGGCTGCGTCATACGCTCAAGGCACTCACCGAGGAAGGATTGATCAACCGGCAACGGGGCCGCCGCGTTGCCGCTCTGGGACGGCTGCCGTCGGTGACAGTTATAGAAGTGGCGTTTCTCGACGAAGATGGCGAGGCTTTTTGCCGGCCGGTTAGCGGGCAAGACACCGACGCGCCGGCGACGATCCGCCTCATGCACGGCCGCGGCGCCGGTCCGGCGCCGGGCGTCGGCGACAGAATTCTGGCCCGGCTCCGCCGCACCGAATCGAATGAGTATGAAGCGCGGGCGATCCGGCTGTTGGCCGCCGCGCCACAGCAAATCCTCGCACTTTATGTACAAGAGCGCGGCAAAGATATCCTGCGCCCGATCGACCGAAAGATGCGCTCGGATTATGAGGCCGTAACCCCTTTGCCGCAGGGGATCCGCGACGGCGACTATGTGGCCGCCACGCCGCTCGCCGCCTCCGGTCGGCCCGGCGGCAAACAGGCAAAGGTTGTCGAGCGGCTGGGACGCCTCGACGATCCGCGCGTAATTCCACAGATAGCCGCCCGCAGCCGCGAAATACC
Source organism: uncultured Rhodospirillaceae bacterium (assembly GCA_964469835.1). Classification (GTDB taxonomy): domain Bacteria; phylum Pseudomonadota; class Alphaproteobacteria; order UBA8366; family UBA8366; genus JAOTYV01. The sequence goes on along the minus strand of CAYYBI010000351.1, from coordinate 2,657 downwards.
TGTCGATTTTACCGCCGACGTCCTTCAGGAAGCCGACCGGCTAACCCCGCCTTCTCTGGGTAACCGAACGGACCTCCGGGACCTCCCGCTGGTGACGATCGACGGCGCGGATGCCCGTGACTTCGACGACGCCGTGTGGTCGGAAACCGATACCGATCCCAAAAATCCTGACGGCTGGCATGCAATCGTAGCGATCGCCGATGTCGCCTGGTATGTCCGCCCGGGCAACGCGCTGGACCGCTCGGCGCGCGAGCGCGGCAATTCGGTGTATTTTCCGAACTGGGTCATTCCGATGCTGCCCGAGCGGCTCAGCAATGATCTGTGTTCGCTGCGCCCAAACGAGGACCGGCCCTGTATCGCGGCGGATTTATGGATTGACCGCAACGGCAAAATCAAGCGCCATCAATTTCGCCGCGCAATGATACGCTCCGCGGCGCGCTTGACCTATGAGCAGGTGCAAAAAGCCCGTGACGGCGCACCGGATGACGCCATTGCCCCGCTCTACAAGACCGTGGTCGCCCCGCTATACGGCGTCTTCAAGACGCTGAAAAAGGCGCGGGAGCGCCGAGGCACACTCGATCTCGATCTTCCGGAACGGAATATCGTCTTCGACGAGGCCGGCGAAGTCATTGAAATCCTGCCGCGCCAGCGGTTGGACAGCCATCGGCTCATCGAAGAACTGATGATCGCCGCCAATTGCGCGGCGGCCGAAGCGTTGCAAAATGCCAACCAACCGACCGTCCGCCGCCTGCACGACGCACCGGACGCGGAAGCGCTGGAAAGTTTGCGCGAATCCCTATCCGCATTCGGCATTCGGCTTGCCAAAGGCGGCGTGATACGTCCGTCGATGTTCGCGGGTATTCTGGCGCAGGCTCAGGAAAGCCAGCATGCGCCCCTGATCAACAATCTCGTCCTGCGCAGCCAGACGCAGGCCTACTATGCACCGACCGATCTGGGGCATTTCGGACTAGCACTGCGGCGATATTGCCATTTTACGTCGCCGATACGGCGTTATGCGGATTTGATCGTCCACCGCCGGCTAATCGCCACATTCGATCTGGGAGACGGCGGCCACGCCGACGAGAGCTTGGAAGGCCTGCGTGCGGTGGGCGAGCACATATCGAATACGGAGCGGCGCGCGGCATCGGCGGAACGCGATGCGCTCGATCGGTATACGACGCGGTTTCTTGCCGATCGCATCGGCGCAACCTTTGCCGGGCGGGTAAGCGGCGTCACCCGCGCCGGTATATTCGTCCGGCTAGACGAAACGGGCGCCGACGGGCTGGTGCCCATGCAGGCGTTGCCTGACGATTGGTACGACCACGACACGGTCCGCCACCAATTGGTGGGCGACAGGACCGGATTGACCTTTGCGATGAGCGATCCGGTCATCGTCCGCCTTACCGAAGCCGATCAGGCGACCGGCCGACTGAACTTCGACATCGTAGAAGGCGGAACCCAAAGCAAGAAACGAAAAGGACGCAGCCCGGCCCGCCGCAACAAGTCGAAGAAACCCCCATCCCGACGTAAACGTACTAGGTAGAACGGGCAAGCTTACCTTTCGAACATGATCCCGCTAACCTGTCCTCAAGCCGGCAAATAAGCCGGCAACAAAACAGAAGAATGACAGGGGTAGCGAAAAGGGATGGGCACGAACACGTCCAACGCACGGGTGAGCGTGCGCAAACCGTCTGGCGCACGCGCCTTCTCCATTCGCCATGCCATTGCCTATGGTATTGGCGTGGTCGCATTGTCCATCGCGGCATGCAGCGGCGCGGAACGCGATCTTCCGCCTCTGGATCAGATCAACTCGGAACGCATGCTGAAAATTGGCCTGTCCGATATCCAGCAGATCTATATCGACGAGCCGGTGGTAGCCGACCTCGCCGTGGCTGGACTGCGCGGTTTGTCGAAGATCGACCCGGACATGAAAATCGAACGTCATGCCGGCCTGCTGGAGATCCGGCTTGGCCGCGGCATTGCCGGAAGCACCCGGGCGCCGGAAGGCAACGATGCCCTCGCCTGGGCGATCGCCGTGTCCAAACTCCTCCACGACGGCCGCCGGGGATCCAAGAAGCTGGGCCGCGCGAAACCCGAAAAGATATATAAGGCCGTGTTTGAAGGGGTCGCCCAGAAGCTCGACCCTTATTCACGCTATGCAAGCGCCGACAGGGCTTATGAAAACCGCGCCTCGCGCGATGGCTTTGGCGGCATTGGCGTTGTCGTGGCACCGCATTCCGAAGGCGCCGAAATCACCGATGTCATCGACGGTACGCCGGCGCATCGCGCCGGTCTGCGCCACGGCGAATGGATCACCCGCATCGACGGTCAGAAAATTGCGGGCATGAACCTGCATCGGATCGTCCGGCTGCTGCAAGGACCGGTTGGCCGGCAGATCGCATTGGCGGTGCGCCGCAACATCAAGGCGCCGCCGCGCACTTTGCGGCTTCAGCGTACGCATATCACGCCGCAGACCGTCTTCTATCGCCGCGACGGCAATATCGTCCGCATCGAAATTGCCAGTTTCAATTCCGACACCACGCTATCAGTGGAACGGATGACGCTGCGGGCGCAACGGGAACTCGGCGTCAAACTGCAGGGCATTGTGCTCGACCTGCGCGACAATCCGGGCGGACTGCTCGATCAGGCCGTGAAGG
>CAYYBI010000350.1:0-8999 GCA_964469835.1 uncultured Rhodospirillaceae bacterium | reverse complement strand
GACGAGCCGACCGGCAATCTTGATGGTGAAACCGGCGCGCAGATCATCGAGCTGTTGTTCGATCTCGCCGACCGGCGCGGCGCCACGCTGATGCTGATCACCCATGACCCGAACCTGGCCGGCCGCTGCGCCCGGCAAATTCGGCTGGTCGACGGGAGTATCGTCGACGCCGCTGGCCCCGCCGCCGCCGCCGTGGCCGGCCTGGCGTCGTAATGGCCGGTTTTTCACTTGCCTGGCGTATCGCCCGGCGTGATTTGCGCGGCGGGCTGCGCGGTTTCCGGCTTTTTCTCGCCTGTCTGGCCATCGGCGTCGCGGCAATTGCCGGTGTCGGTTCCCTGTCGCAGAGCATCCTTGCGGGCATCCGCGCGGATGCGCGGGTCCTGCTCGGCGGCGACGTCGACCTGCGGCTGACCCATCGGACCACCACTGCCGAGCAGCGCGCCTGGTTGAACGGCGCGGTGGCGCGCGTGTCCGAGATCGCCGAGATGCGCGCAATGGCCGTCACCCCCGGCGGCACCGCGCGCAGCCTGGTGGAATTGAAGGCGGTCGACGACACCTATCCGCTGTACGGCGGATTCCAGTTGGCCGACGACGCTAACCGGGCCGCATCGCTGGCCCGCCAGGGCGATGCCTGGGGCGCGGCGGTGGACCGCCGCCTGCTCGAAAAACTGGGCGTCGATTTGGGCTCGCGCCTGCGGATCGGCGATATCGCCGTTGTCGTGACCGCGGTGATCGATCGGGAAGCCGACCGCGGCACCCGCGCCTTCAACCTGGGTCCGCGCGTGATGATTTCGAAACCCGCGCTCGCCGCGACCGGCCTGGTCCAGCCGGGCAGCCTGATTCGCTACCATACCCGGATCGCCCTGCCCCCCGACGTCACGCCCAGGGCATGGATCAGCCGCCTCGAGGCGCGCTTTCCGAAAGCGGGCTGGCGCATACGATCGATCGAACGGGCGGCACCGAATATTCAACGCTTCGTCGACCGGGTGACCCTGTTCCTCAGCCTGGTCGGCCTGACGGCGCTGCTGGTCGGCGGTGTCGGCATCGGCAACGCGGTGCGCAGCTTTCTGGATTCGCGCATGACGTCGATCGCCACGCTGAAATGCCTCGGCGCCGGCGGACCGATGGTCTTCCGCATCTACCTGCTGCAAATCCTGGCGCTTGCGGTGGCAGGCGTTGCGATCGGCGTCGCCGCGGGCGGCGCGATTTCGCTCGCCGTCATTCCGTTATTGTCGGAAAACCTGCCGGTCGCCGCCCGGGCGGGGCTCTATCCGGCGCCGCTGATCAAGGCCGCCATATTCGGCCTGTTGACCGCAATTGCCTTCTCCCTGTGGCCGCTCGGTCAGGCGCGCGACGTTGCCCCGGGCGGCCTGTTCCGTGCCACGGTCGCACCGCCACGGCAGGCGCCGCGCGGCACCTATGTCCTTTGGATCGGGCTGTCGGCCGCCGTGCTCGCGGTGCTGGTCGTCGTCACCGCCCACCGGCCGCTCTATGCGGCCTGGTTCGTCGTGGGATCGGCCGTCACCCCGCTGCTGTTCGCCACCGCCGCGCGGATCGTCGCGACGCTGTTCCGGCGCGCACCGCGGCCGCGCCGACCGCTTTTGCGTCTGGCCATTGCCAATATCGCCCGGCCGGGCGCGCCCACCGCAAGCGTCGTCCTCGCCCTCGGCATGGGCTTGACCGTGCTGGTCGCGGTCGCGGTCATCGAGGCCAATCTGGAACGCCAGATCAACCGTACCATCCCGGAAGAAGCGCCGGGATTCTATTTCATCGATATCCAGCCGGATCAACTGGCGGCGTTCCAAAAAATCATCGACGGATTCCCCAGCATCCGCCGGAGCGAGACCGTGCCCATGCTGCGCGGCCGCATCGTTCGGCTGAACGGCACGCCCGCGGCGGAAATCAAGGCGCCGCCGGAATTCGCCTGGATCCTGCGCGGCGATCGCGGGCTGACCTGGTCGCGAACACCCCCGGCCAAGGGCAGCATGGTGGTGGCCGGAACATGGTGGCCCGGCGATTACAGCGGCCCGCCGCTGGTGTCGTTCGACGCCAAGGCCGCGGCGGGTTTCGGCCTGAAGATCGGTGACACGATCACGATCAACGTGCTGGGCCGCGAGGTGTCGGCGCGCATCGCCACCCTGCGGGAGATCGACTGGACGACGCTGTCGATGAACTTCGTCATGGTTTTCTCGCCGGGATTGCTGGAAGGCGCGCCGCAGACCTATATCGCCACGGCCAAGGCCGCGCCCGCCGTGAGACCGCGTTGGAGAAAGCGATCACCGATAAATTTCCCAACGTCTCGGCAATTCGGGTCAAGGAAATGCTCGACGGCGTCAATGAGATCCTGGGGCGACTCGGCATGGCAGTGCGCGCCATCGCGGCTATCGCGGTGTTGGCGGGCGCGTTGGTCCTGTCCGGAGCAATCGCCGCGTCCCATCGCCGCCGGGTTTACGATTCGGTTGTCCTCAAAGTGCTCGGCGCGCGGCGGCGCAGCCTGCTGGCGAGTTACCTGATCGAGTTCGGGCTGCTCGGCGCGGTCACCGCTGCCCTGGCGGCGGTCATCGGCAGTTTCGCCGGATGGGCGGTGGTGACACAGGTAATGCGTGCGAAATGGCAGTTCACGCCCGAACCGGTCGCGATCACCATGCTGATCTGCCTGGCGATTACGCTCGCCATGGGATTTCTCGGCACCTGGCGAGCGCTGGGACAAAAACCCGCGCCGCTGTTGCGCAACGACTGACCGGCGCGCATCACAATTTCGTTGGACGGTTTCCGCGGCCCCGCATTTCGGGTCAGTATACCGGCATGCCCGGATTACACGATCACAATGGCGGAGATATTCCGATGTTCACAAATTCGATGCGCGGCGTGGCGGCGGCCCTGTTCGCCGCGATCCTGCTGTCCTTGCCGGCCCGGTCCGCATCCGCCGAACCGGCCAAATTCGTCATCGACCCGAACCATTTCACCGTCGCGATGAAGGTGCGGCACATCGGCTATTTCGACATGATCGCGCTCTTTACCGACGCGTCCGGCAGTTTCGTCTTCGACGAGAAGAACCCCTCGGTGGAGAACATTACGGTCACGGTCAAAACCGCCAGTTTCTTTTCCGGCCACCAGAAGCGCGACGACCATATCCGCAGTCCGGATTTTTTGAATGCGCAGGAATTCCCGGAGATGACCTTCACCGGCAAATCCGCCGAACGCACCGGCCCGCGCACCGGAAAGATACAGGGCATGCTGACCCTGCGCGGCGTCACCAGGCCGCTGACGCTCGACGTCACCTGGATCAAGAGCGGCGAATATCCGATCGGCGGCGGGCTGTTCGGCGGCAAACCCTATGTGGTTGGCATCAACGCCACGGGCCGCCTGAAACGCAGCGATTTCGGCATGACATACGCGGTCGATAACGGGTTTGTCGGCGATCAGGTCGACCTGATTCTCGGGTTCGAGGCGCGCCGCCAGGACAAGTGACCGTGTGATAACGAATTATGGTTAATGTCAAACCGCCATCGGCCGAAAATTTACGAAGTGGAAACCTTTGACGACGTATTGATTGTCACTGGAAAATCCCCAATATAGACAGTCAAACAGTTAACCTAACGGGTATGGAGAAGCACTATGGCGCTCGATCCACGATATGCCACCCAAGGCCAGACTGTAGACCGCGCCGGCGCCGCCGATATCGACGCCGGTCTGCGCGCCTATATGCTGCGGGTCTACAACTACATGGCGCTGGGTGTTGCCTTTACCGGCGTTGTCGTCCTGTTCATGGCGAATTCGCCGCAACTGATGTACACGCTCGCCGTCGGCCCCATCAAGTGGGTCCTGTTTGCCGCGATCATCGGCATGGGCTGGTTCTCCACCAAGATCCTGAACATGCAAAGCACCGTCACGGCGCAAGTCTACTACTGGATCTATTGCGCGCTCTGGGGCGTGATGATCTCGCCGATGATCTACTATTTCATGCAGACCCAGCAGGGGGTCATGGACATCGGCCGGGCGTTCTTCATCACGTCGGGTATGTTCGCGGGCATGAGCCTGTTCGGCTACACGACCAAGCGCGACCTGTCCGGCTTTGGCCGTTTCTTCGTGATGGCCGCGATCGGTTTGATCATCGCGATGCTGGTGAATTATTTCTTGGTCCAAAGCACGATGCTCAGCTTGGGCATCTCCAGCCTTGTGGTCCTGGTTTTCGCGGGCATTACCGCCTGGGAAACCCAGATGATCAAGAACATGTACTTCCAAGCACCCGCCGAAATGGTCACGAAACTGGCGATCTTCGGCGCGCTCGGCCTCTATGGCAGCTTCGTCGTCATGTTCATCCACATTCTGAATCTAATCGGCATTATGCGCGACTAACTTCACCGAAGCGTATTGGTCGAACCGCCCGGGGCGTCATCCCCGGGCGGTTTTCTTTTGGCCAAGCGGCTCAGATGCAGCGTCCGCCATCCACCTCGAGGCACACCCCGGTCAGCATTGCCGCCTCGTCGGAGGCGAGGTAGAGCGCCGCGCCGGCGACATCCCCCGGCGTGCTGAACCGGCCAAGCGGGATGCTCGCCTCGAAGCGGGCGCGGTTCTCCGGCGTATCGGGCGCGCCCATGAAACTTTCGGTAAGGCCGGTTTCACCGATCACCGGGTTGACCGCGCAGACCCGTATACGGTCCGGCGCCAACTCAACCGCCATTGATTTTGTCAGCGTGATCGCGGCGCCCTTGGAGCCGTTGTACCACGTCAGGCCGGGCCGCGGCCGCACGCCCGCGGTCGATGCGATGTTGACGAACACGCCGCCGCCGCGCGTCCGGAACACCGGCACCGCATGGCGCGCCGACAGATAGAGCGACTTCACATTGACCGCGAAGACCCGGTCGAAGGTGGCCTCGTCGACCTCCAGCATCGGCTGGTTGCGATGCGTGATCCCGGCGTTGTTGACGAAGATATCGAGCCCGCCGAACCGGTCGAGCGCCGCCTGCACGAGCCCTTCCATGTCGCCGTCGTCGGACACGTCGGCACGGTGAAAAGCGGCGGACCCGGTATTGCCGATCTCGGCGCAGACCCGCTCACCCGCCGCCGCATCGATATCGTTGACCAGCACCGAGGCACCCTCGGCAGCGAACCTTTGGGCGATCCCCGCGCCGAAGCCGGATCCCGCGCCGGTCACGATCGCGATCTTTCCATAAAGCCGCATGCCGCCTCGCGCTGTGTTAGCTGGTGCGATTCCGCTTTTGCGGAAACCAATCAAGCGCCCATAGCTTGCCCCGAAGACGCCGGTTTCGCCATAGTGGCGGCATGATCTTGCTGTTCACCGATTTCGGCCTCAGCGGCCCCTACGTCGGGCAACTGCATGCGGTGCTCACCGGCGCCGCGCCCGATGTTGCCATAATCGACCTGATGCATGATGCGCCCGCGCACGACCCGCAGAGGGCGGCGTATCTTCTGGCCGCGCTGGCGGACGATTTCGATTCCGGCACGGTATGCGTCGGCGTGGTCGATCCGGGTGTCGGCAGCGCGCGGCTGCCGCTTGTCCTTGAAGCGGATGGCCGATGGTTCGTCGGGCCGGGCAACGGGTTGTTCGAACTGGTTCGGCGGCGTGCCCGGCGCGCCCGGCATTGGCGGATCACCTGGCGGCCGGCGCGCTTATCCGCCACGTTCCATGGGCGCGACCTGTTCGCCCCGGTGGCGGCGATGATCGCGCGAGGCGACCCGCCGCCCGGCGATCCCATCGATATTGGCGCCACCGCGGCACGGCGGCCGGCGGAAGCGCCCGGCGCAGACTGGCCCGACGATCTGGCCGAGATCGTCTACACCGACGGGTTCGGCAATTTAATGACCGGCCTCCGTGCCGACCGCATCGATCCGGCGGCGGTGCTGACCGCCGGTGGGGTCGAGATCCGTTCGGCGCGAACTTTCGCCGAGAGCGCCATCGGCGCGCCCTTCTGGTATGGGAATTCCTGCGGGCTGGTTGAAATTGCCGTTAACCGAGGCAACGCCGCGCGCCGACTCGTTCTGGCAGCCGGCGACCCGGTTTCGGCCGGCCAGGGCGCGCCGCGCTAAACCGGGCCGCCCTTGCGCAGGATTGACAGGATCCGCGCCCGCAGCACGTCCGGTTTGACGGGTTTGGTCAACAATTCGTCCGAGTCGACCAGGTCGCCGAGATCGGACAGGAAAGCGTTGAGATAGCCGGAGACCAGGATCACCGGCAAGTTGGGGTTTGGCGTCGCGGCGCCGTTGCGCAGTTCGGCCACCAGATCGAGGCCGCCCATCGGCTTCATGCCGACTTCGCATATCACCAGATCGGCCGGAAAGCGGCTAAGCAGTTGCAGGGTTTCGGCGCCGTCCCGAGCATCGACTCCATTGAAGTCGAGACCGGTCGCATCCAGGCTGCGGCGTATATCCTGACGGTCGGTAACGCTGTCGTCCGCGATGATAATCCGTAGCGCCACCCGCTTCCCCGCTTCCTCGGTGTTTGACCGCCGGCGGCGTGGCCGGCGTAAACCATCATCAAACTAGAAGAGTCTTAAGGGGAAATGAAAAAGCTGTTTTTAAAACAACTTTAAAGTGTTAACGCCCGACATCTTCCCGGCGCGTCGAAGGATGCGGATAGTTGAGATACAGCAACCGCTTAACCTCGAGTTGTCCGCGGCTGATCGTATGCAGAATGAGGCCGATCGCGAGGCTCACCGACGCCGTGAGCATGATGCCGGTCGCCAGTACGGCGCTCGGCAAGCGCGGCACCAGGCCGGTCTCGAAATATTCCACGATCACCGGATAGCCGAAAAGCAGCGAAATCCCGGCCAGCACGCCGCTGATGGCGCCGTAGAACAACAGCGGCCGGTAATGCTGGGTGAACAGCACGATGTTGCGCAGGATTTTCAGCCCGTCGCGATAGGTATTGAGTTTGCTGGCTGATCCTTCCACCCGGCCGCCATACGCCGTCGCGACTTCCGCGACCGGCATGCGCAGTTGAATGGCGTGCACGGTGAGCTCGGTTTCGATCTCGAACCCCGCGGATAACGCCGGAAAGGACTTCACGAATCGCCGGGAAAACACCCGATAGCCGGAAAAGATGTCGCTGAAGCGGTCGCCGAACAGCAGCGCCACCACCCCGTTGAACAGCAGGTTGCCCGTTCTATGGCCCCGGCGGTACGCCGCCGGGTCGTCGCCTTCGCGCGTCCCGACGATCATATCGAGGTTTTCGCGCATCAGCTGATCGACCATTTCACGCGCGCGGCCGGCATCGTAGGTGCCGTCGCCGTCGGCCATGATATAGACATCCGCCTCGACGTCGGAAAAGGCGCGCCGCACCACATTGCCCTTGCCCTGTAGCGGCTCGCGCCGGACCGTCGCGCCGGCGGCGCGCGCCGTCGCAACCGTGTCATCGCTGGAATTGTTGTCGTAGACGTAGACCACCGCATCGGGCAGGAATTTTTGAAAGGCGGCCACCACATCGGCGATTGCCGCCACTTCGTTGTAACAGGGGAGGATTACGGCGATATCGACAGTTTTGCCGAGCGTCGTATCGGCGCTCGTGTCGATCGCCCCATCGACTGCCTCCCGATGCACGCCTGTTTCGGGCGGTGCGTCCAAACCCTCGCTCCTTTTGGCCGTTTCGTCGGCCGCGCCGGCCAGCGAATACAATACCATTCTTGTCCGAGCCGTGCCCGGGAAAACGAAACTTCCGTGGCGGCATCCGGCCTGCTTCGGTGGCCGCGCTGCCACGAATGCGCCGGAATCCTGCCAATTCGGACGATTTTTGCCCGTCCGGAGGAATGCTAGTGTTAAGTCGTTAATTTGTTGTTGCCGCCAAACGGATCAAATCCGCGGCGGCAGGGCCCAAAACGGGCCGGGAGTGCCCTGGCATGGCGTTACGACCCACCTATATTCCGCGCGGCAGCCCGCTGCCGGACGGATCGCTCGACCTGGCCGAACGGCCGGTCCGGCTGCTTGGGCTCCGGATCGGACTTCTCGACAGCGGCGCCCCGCTGTCCGCCGGCGTGCTCCGCCGGATCGGCCTGCGGCTGCGGCGGGACCATGCGGCCGGCGAGATCCGCTACCGGCGTAAAGGGTCGGCCATCACGGGCGCGCCGCTGTTCGAGGACGTGCCGGCAGGTTGCGATGCGGTCCTCTGCGGCGTCGGCCTGTGCAAAGACACCGTGTCGTCGAGCATTCGGACCGCGATTCGCCTGGAAAAGCAGGGTATTCCCACTGCAACCTTGATCGGCGGCGCGTTCTGCCTGATCGGCCAGGCGATGGCGCAAAAGTGCGACTTCCCGGCCCTGCCCGTGATCATGCTGGCGCCGCCCGCGGGCGGTGGCGAACCGCAAGACGGCGCCATGACGGAACTCGCCGCCGCCGGCGAAGCCGCCCGTCTGCTGACCGCGCCCCGCGCGGAAGTGGTGCTGGAATTCCTCACCAAGCTGTTCCCGCCGCCGGCGCCCAAGGCGCGGGCGACGCGAATCGTCTGAGTGCGCGGGTTCATCATCCTGGAGAAGCCAAAAAATGGTGCCGCCTGCGTGACTCGAACACGCGACCTCCGCATTACGAATGCGATGCTCTATAAATTTCTAATCGTTCCATAGCATTCCATACGAGACCTATTTTCGCCTAAATGTAGGAACTTCGGATGGATTAACGTTCCCGAAGCTTCTTGAGAGTTCCGTCATACGTGATTACTATGTGATTACTGATTGCTCGTAGCAATCACACATGGAGGGTTCGCAATGGCGGTTGCCAAAATTACAAAACGAACTGTCGATGCCGCCACATCAGCGGAGCGAGATATCTATCTCTGGGACACGGAACTCAAAGGATTCGGCTTAAAGGTTACGCCAGCGGGCCACAAAGTCTATCTCGTTCAATATCGACTTGGTGGAAGAACTGGCCGCACGCGCCGCGTGACTATCGGAAAGCACGGGTCTCCATTGACAGCGGATAGTGCGCGGGCAAAAGCTCGCCGGTTGCTCGGCGAAGTAGCCGCTGGGCGTGATCCTGCGGAGGCGAGG